>CAZVEI010000107.1:0-6023 GCA_964626295.1 uncultured Alkalibaculum sp. | reverse complement strand
AAATATCTCCATCTGGATATCTATATTTTCCCTTATTACTTGACGATTGTAATTGAGCAACGGCCAAGGCAATCGTAAGTGGCCCTAATCGTCCAATAAACATAGTTGAAATAATTACCAATCTTCCCACAGTAGTTAACTCTTGAGTAATACCCATTGTCAAACCTACTGTAGCGAAACCTGATACTACCTCATAACAGATTTCTAAAAAACTTGCATCTTCTGTAAAACTTAAAATGGCTACTGCTACAGTGACCACAAACAATGCGATACATACAATAGATAAAGCTCTTTTTATTACGTTTATAGGAATGGTTCTTTTAAATACTTCTGTCTCGTCTCTACCTTTTAATACAGATACTACCGTTAAAAGTATAATACCAAAAGTAGTAGTTTTAATACCACCACCAGTAGATCCAGGAGAAGCACCAATAAACATGAGTATTATAGTCAAAAAGGAAGATGCTGTAGTCATAGCCCCTAAATCCAAAGAATTATAACCTGCTGTTCTAGGCGTTACGGACTGAAACCAGGAGGCCAATATTTTGACGTCTAAAGGCAGATCCTTCATTGTTTCAGGATTATTGTATTCAAAAATGAAAAACAAAACCATTCCTCCTAGTAGCATAACAGTGCTGATAATCAACACTAGTTTTGTGTGAAGAGCTAACTTCTTAAATCTTCGATTTTTGAATATATCGCTGGCTACAAAAAATCCTAATCCTCCTATTACTATAAGCATTCCAATTGTAATAGTTATAATGTAGTTATCTACATAACCTGTTATACTGCGGTAATTTCCAATTAAGTCAAATCCAGCATTGCAAAAGGACGATATGGAGTGAAATATTCCCATAATAATGCCTCTACCCAGGCCATAACGTGGTGCAAAACCAATAGTAAGAAAAATCGATCCTATTAGTTCTACTGTAAAAGTATAAAGTAAGACGTATTTCGTATATTTTACAATACCACCTAGATTATAAGCATTGAATCCTTCTTGAAGGACTAGTCTCTCTTTTAGTCCAATTCTCTTCCTTGCAATAATAAAGGCTAAAGTTGTAAAGGTCATAAAGCCTAATCCACCGATTTGAATTAATGCTATAATAATAAATTGTCCAAAACCTGACCAATAAGTACCAGTATCCACGACGATTAACCCTGTCACACAAACTGCTGAAGTGGAAGTGAATAGTGCAGAAATAAAATCTGTCCACTCTCCTGAAGCAGAGGATAAAGGAGTCATAAGTATAAAAGCTCCAATTAGTATAGTAACTGCAAACCCGACAACTAATACTTGAGTTGGATTAAACCATTTTCTGTCATGAATTTGATGACCTTTAAAATAATTTACAAACCTCTCTAAACGGCTATACCTTTGCACTTTACACATCTCCATTAAGTAATTTAATCACGAGAACATATTGTGTTATAAACCACAAAATATACTTTAGTCATCAGTATTAGGGCCAAGTCTCACAGGCTAAAGATTCAACTACATTTAAAGATAGCTTATATAGTAGTAAATCTCAAAGTAGAACTTTCCTAATACATGAAACCACAAGAAACACGCTTTGCGAGTTTCTCGCGGTTACGCGGGCAGTCGCCAAATGTCTGCAAGCAGCCCCCTGGCTCGTTGCCTTCACGATAATAATGAATGAGACCTCTATAGAGGTCTCATTTGTTGTGTTATGCTAACTTGCTTTTTGCAATATCAACTAATTGTTTGAATCCATCTGGATCATTAATAGCTAATTGAGCAAGGATTTTTCTATCGATTTGTACATCTGCCTTTTTAAGACCATTCATAAATCTAGAATAGCTCATATCGTGCATTCTTGTTGCCGCATTGATTCTAGTAATCCATAAACTTCTGTAATCTCTCTTCTTTTGTTTTCTACCTTCGTAAGAAGAACGAAGTGCTCTCATTACCGCTTCATTAGCTGGTCTATATTGTTTGCTTTTCGCACCATAATATCCTTTTGCTAATTTTAATATTTTCTTATGTTTTTTCTTAGCGTTTAATCCTTTTTTAACTCTTGCCACTTGATTGACCTCCTATCAGTCTTTTATATTAATAAGGTAATATTTTCTTTATATTTTCAGCATCTGCACCAGTTAAGTAACCCACTTGTCTTAAGTTTCTCTTTCTCTTAGCGCTCTTTTTAGTTAAGATATGGCTTTTGAAAGCTTTAGCTCTTTTTACTTTACCTGATTTTGTTACAGTAAATCTTTTTGCTGCTCCTCTATGGGATTTCATTTTTGGCATTTTAGCTCCTCCTTCATCTGCATTGCTGTTATCTATATCATCAAACGAAAGTTTGATACGATCTTTAATTGTTTTCTTTTAAAGGTACAAGGTTAATAACCATGCTTCTACCTTCTAATCTAGGTGGTCTCTCCATTTTACCAACATCAGAGACTTTTTCAGCAAATTTTAATAGCAAATCTCTTCCTCCGTTTGTATAAGACATCTCTCTACCCCTAAAGCGTACAGAAGCCTTTACTCGATCTCCGTTTTCTAAGAATTTGCGGCAATTTTTTGCCTTTACCTCTAAGTCATGTTCTTGAACATTTGCAGACATTCTAATTTCTTTGATATTGATTACTTTTTGTTTCTTTTTAGCTTCTTTTTCTTTACGGCTTTGCTCATATCGAAACTTACCATAATCTAAAATTCTGCAAACAGGTGGCTTTGCATTAGGGGATATTTTAACTAAATCTAATTCCTTTTCTTCTGCTAATCTCTGAGCTTCTTTGCCATTCACAACTCCGAGCTGATTGCCATCTTGGTCAATTAATCTTACTTCCCTATCTCTGATTTGTTCGTTGATTTGGAATTCCTTACTGATATTAACACACCTCCATATTATTAAATGAGAAAAATGTTTTCCCAATTTATAAACTAATTACATTTTTTCTTTAAATCATCTTTTCAATATATGATTTAATATCCCTTGCACCTTAGAAATGAGCGTAGCTCATTTCTAAGGTCGCGACACTCGCCAAATAAAAACAAGTTTTTATTTACGTAGACATCAAACTTTTAAGATAAATTGGCAAGCCATTTATCTCAAAAGTCTAATGTCTACTGCAAAAACCGCGCTTTCGCTTGGCTCATTGTATCACGAAAAAAAGCACGTAGACAAAGTTCTACCTGCTCATAAATATACACGTTCACAATTTCACGTAATATTTACCTTTGCTCCTAAGAACCTAAGGTGAGAAGAGAACTTCTACTTTGTTTTCTAATAGAGTATATCATCTTATTGTATTATAGTCAAATATTTTTTTAAGTTTTGTAGACAATATATTCGTAACATATTTTTAACCTAAATTAAGTAGCTTAGGAAAAACTTACTATCTTTTTATTAAATATTAATTCATTATATTTTACGATTTGCACAAGATATTATCAAGACAAAAGGAGAGTGAAAAAGATGCTAAAGTATAAAGAAAAGATTTTGACTATAACTGTAATAACCTTACTAGCTTTGTCACTCCTAAATATTCAGGCCCTAGATTTACTAAATACACCATGGATTAGACTTTCTCTATTGTTTATCTTAGTTGGAAGCTTAATTTATAAAAGAAAATCGGCGTATATCCCACAATTTATAACAAACACTTCTATTAAAGAAGAAAAGAAGGATATAACAGAAAAAAGTAATATCACCTTTGCCGATGTGGCAGGCCTCGATGAAATTAAAGATGAAATGAGTGAGCTCTGCGACTACCTAGTAAATCCTAACAAGTACTTGAAAATTGGAGCTAAAATCCCTAAAGGCGTTTTGTTTTATGGACCTCCAGGGACAGGGAAGACACTTCTTGCAAAGGCTTTAGCAGGAGAAACAAAGGCCACATTTCTATATGCCAGTGGTTCCGAATTCGTGGAAAAATTTGTAGGTATTGGAGCAAGCCGAATTCGTTCCCTATTTGAAAAAGCCAAAAAAAATGCACCTTGCATTATATTTATTGATGAATTAGATGCAATAGGGATCTCAAGAAGTGTAGACAACAACAGCGAAAGGGACCAGACTCTAAATCAATTATTAGTCGAATTAGATGGTTTTAACGAATACGATAATGTCATTGTAATTGCAGCAACAAACCGAATGGACATCTTGGATAAAGCACTCTTAAGACCGGGCAGATTTGATCGACACGTATACGTAGGTAATCCTAGTGTAAAAGCTAGAGAAGAAATTCTAAAAGTTCACTTTAAAAACAAACCGATAAAAAAAGACGTAGACATTACTTCCCTCGCCAAAAAAACTCATGGTATGTCTGGCGCTCATTTAGCAAATGTTATAAACGAAGCTGCTCTACTAGCTGTAAAACACAATTTAGATGAGATAGGCAATGATCAACTCAATCAAGCTTTAATTAAAACAGTCACAGGCATAAAAAACAAAACCACTGTTTTGACAGATAAAGAAAAGCATATTGTAGCTTTTCACGAAGGTGGGCATGCTTTAGTAGGGAGCGTACTCAATAACGACAATATTGAAAAAATTTCTATTGTTCCTCATGGTAAAGCTTTAGGCTTTGTACTAAACACATCAACTGAAGATAAATTTATTTTGACAGAAGAAGAGCTTAAAAATAAAGTCACCATACTTTTAGCAGGAAGAGCAGCAGAAGAAATCATCTTTAAAGAAATTTCTTCAGGGGCTCAAAATGATTTGCTGAAAGCCAATGAAATTGCATCTTCTATGGTTTGTGAATACGGCATGAGTCATTACAAAAATAAAACCTTTAACAGACGAGAAGATTTTACAAGCTCAAATATTATAAACGAAGAAATAAACACCATATTAGACGAATGCTACAATATGGCCAACGGCGTAATTTATAAAAATATAAATAAATTGAATAAAATAGCAGAAACCTTATTAGATAAAGAAACCATTGATGGAGCCGAATTAAACACCATCTTAAAGTCCGCATAAAAAAAGCCCCCAAGGGCTTTTTTTAGATTTGTTTTGTTTTTATTTCTTCTAAAATCTCATTTAAGAATTCATTGTACTCTTTGGAGCCTTGATCTCCGTCTTTTCTTGATCTTACTGATACAGTGTTACTTTCTACTTCTTTATCTCCTACTACAAGCATATAAGGAGTCTTTTGCAATTGAGCTTCTCTAATCTTATAGCCGATTTTTTCATCTCTGTAATCTACGTCTACTCTTATGCCTTTATCTTGGTATAATTCCTTGATTTTATCACAATATTCATGGTGAGCTGGAGCGATCGGCAAGATGACTACTTGTTGAGGGGTCAACCACAATGGGAATGCACCTGCAAAGTGTTCTATTAAGATGCCGATAAATCGTTCAATACTTCCGAGCACTGTACGATGTACCATAACAGGTCTGTGTTTTTCTCCATCTGAGCCTACATAAGTTAAATCAAATCTCTCTGGCAATTGGAAGTCTAATTGTATCGTACCACATTGCCATGTTCTTCCTAGAGAGTCTTCTAAATGAAAGTCGATTTTAGGACCGTAGAAGGCGCCGTCTCCTTCATTTACTTGGTATTCTTTTCCTAGAAATTCTAGAGCTTCCCTAAGGACATCTGTAGCTTCATCCCATTGTTCCTGAGAACCGATGGATTTTTCTGGTCTTGTTGATAACTCTATGTGATAGTTAAAACCAAAGACGCTGTAAATATAGTCTGTTAGCTCAATCACTCCAACGAGTTCATCTTTCATTTGATCGGGAGTCATGTAGATATGAGCGTCATCTTGAGTAAAGTTACGAACTCTCATAAGACCATGTAACGCACCTGATAGCTCGTGGCGATGAACAGATCCTAGTTCACCCATTCTTATAGGAAGATCTCTGTAAGAATGCATATGATTTTCATAAATCATCATAGATCCTGGACAATTCATAGGCTTAATGGCGAATTGCTTTTCGTCTATTTCTGTTGTATACATATTTTCACTGTAATTATCCCAGTGACCTGATTTCTTCCAAAGTTCTACATCTAATATAGTTGGCGTTTTGATTTCGCTGTAGCCTC
>CAZVEI010000106.1:0-6295 GCA_964626295.1 uncultured Alkalibaculum sp. | reverse complement strand
CTTTTAACTTTTTCAGCAATATTTCATTTATACTTGAGTAATCGATTCTCACATCACCTGTTTTGTGAATGCTCTTAATACGACTTGCAATGACAATATTTTTTTCTTGAAGCATTTGCATAGCTATTGCTCCAGCAAACATAAGAGGGGCTGTAATTCTTCCTGAAAAGTGTCCCCCCCCTCTGTAATCATTAAAGCCAAGATACTTTACTTTTGCAGGGTAATCACTGTGGGAAGGCCGTAAAGTATCTTTTAGTATAGAATAATCTTTTGATCTTGTATTGTTATTATAAATAACGCCACACAGTGGGGCTCCTGTTGTTTTTCCTTCAAATATACCGCTTAATATTTTGACTTCATCATCTTCTTTTCGTGGCGTTGCAAGGGAGCTGTTTCCAGGAGCGCGCCTTGCCATCTGCTGTTTTATATAATCCATATCTAGCTCTATTCCAGCTGGAAGGGAGTCTATAACGACGCCAATCCCCTCCCCGTGGGATTCACCAAACAAACTCAGTTTAATTCTATTACCCCATGTGGAGCCCATAGATCTTCCCCCCTAACTTTACGTAATCCTCCCAAAATCCTGGATAGGATTTTTTTACGGATGCATATTCTTCTAATTCTATAGGATCGATGCATTTTGTAGCTGCTATTGCTAATGCCATTGCAATTCTATGATCATTCCAGCTACTTACTATTGCACCTCCCTTTAGTGTTTCTTTCCCCTTAATCACAAGTCCATCTTCTAATTCTTTGACAGTTGCACCAATTTTATTCATTTCCGTTGAAATGGCCTTTAATCGATCGGATTCTTTTATTCGAAGTCTCTGCCCATTTATTATTTTTGTCGTAACATTTGGTTTCAGTGCTCCAAGGACTGTCATGATAGGTACTAAATCAGGTATTTGGGATACATCTATCACTATTTCCTTTTCTAAGGAATCATCTTTACTTTCGTTTAGCTTTTTATCTACAGCATCGTATCTTTCTATAATAGATAGAATTTCTTTGTCTCCTTGAAGGGAGTTTTCATGTAGCCCCATACATTTGACGTCATTTCCTATACTTTTTCCTACCAGAAAAAAGGCTCCTTGGGAATAGTCGCTTTCTATACGGTAGTCTTGTGGTGTATACTTTAATCCACCTTTTACTACAAATCTCTTATAGCCTTTATTTTCAATTTTCATACCATACTTTTTCATCATATCTATAGTCAAATCGATATATCCTATGGATTCCGTATTATCTACTATATTGATGATGGAATCCTCTTTTAATAAAGAAAGTGAAAACAAAAGGCCTGTAACAAACTGGGAACTTACACTACCAGATATATTGTACGGACCTGCCATTAGTTTTCCTTTAACTGTAAGTGGCAAAACACCTTTTGTAGTCGTATATTCAATATTTTGTTCCTGAAATATTTTATAATAAACGTCTAATGGCCTTTCCCCTAACCTCTTTGTTCCTATAAATGTGCACTCATCGCTCAACATCATAGCTATAGGAATAATAAATCTCAGTGTAGAACCTGATTCTTTGCAGTCAATAACCGCCTTTGAAACTTTCTTTTTTTCTTTTTTTATTTTTACTTTGTACGTTTTATTATCGTTTTCGACTATCTCGATATTTGCGCCAAGTTGTCTCATGGCTTCTATAGTCACCATTATATCCTCCGAAAGGATAAGATTATCTACTATACTCTCTCCATCAGCTAAGCAAGCACATATAATTGCCCTATGACTCAGGCTTTTTGATGGAGGCACTACTACTGTTCCATTTAATCTCGTTGGTAATATAGTGATTTTATCCATGTTTCACCTCAAAAAAATGTACTTATATTTTTTTCTGGTACTTTTTCAATAAAACAATCGCCAATTTCGTGTAATAAAATTAAATTTATATTATCTTTAATATTCTTTTTATCTAATTTTATCGTTTTTCTTATATACTCATCATCAACATTTTTTATACTATATTCCATATTGAAATTCATTAGGACATCCTTTATCCTTTGTGCTGTTCCTTGTTTTGTATATCCTAACTCCTCACTTTTTTCTGTTATATAATACATGCCTACACCTACAGCTTGACCGTGAGAATATTGATAATTAAAATAATTTTCAATTGCATGTGCTAAAGTATGCCCAAAATTCAAAATCATCCTCAGTCCTGTGTCTTTCTCATCAACCTCTACAATAGCTCTTTTTATATTACAACATGTATAAATGATGTATTCAATATGATCAAACAACTGCTCTTTTGATTTTATTCTTGTTAACTTTTCAAACATTTGAGCATCTTTTATACATGCGTATTTTATCACTTCACCCATGCCGTCTTTTATGCAACCATCTGTCAATGAATTTAAAATTGATGGATCAATCAATACTAATTTAGGTTGATAAAAGGTACCTGCCAAGTTTTTTCCTTTTCTCAAGTTTATTGCTGTTTTGCCTCCTATACTCGAATCGATCTGTGATAATAGAGTAGTAGGTATTTGAACATAGTCAATACCTCTTAGATATATAGAAGCTACAAATCCTGCCAAATCTCCAATTACTCCTCCACCAAAAGCGACAATCAAATCACTTCTTTTTATAGACTGCTCTGTAAGCTGATCTAATACTTCACCTAGTGTTTTAATGCTTTTACTTTCTTCTCCTGGTTTTACGACTATAAAATGAATACGTGAACCATACTTTTCTAAAGACTCTTTCAATTTACTACCATATAATTTAAATACATTTTCATCTGTAATCACAGCAATGTTTTTATTGTCGTTTACTAATTCTAGGTATTCTCCTGCTTTTGATAATATATTATTATCTATAATGATATCATATCTATTTTCTTTATGATTAACTTGTATCTTTTTCATATTGATAACCCTTTCCTCTTTGCAGTACTTTTTTCAAGATACGATTGCACAATATCTTTGTTATCATTATCTATAATATTATAAACTTTATTTAAATCACCTATAAACTCAGCTAGTGCTCTTAGCAATTTATCTTTATTTTCAAATATTAATTGGCTCCACAATTCTGCATTTATCTGTGCAACTCTCGTTGCATCCTTAAAACTTCCTCCCATGCAATCCAATCCTTGTTCAAATTTATGGCTATTTACAAGTGCACATGCTATTAAATGAGGAAGCTGGCTTGTAAAAGCTATCATCTCATCATGTTTTTCAGGAGACATAATAGACACTTCCTTAAACCCAATTCCATAAAATAATTTTTTTAGCATTTTAATTTGCTTTCCTGGATTATGATTACAAGTTAAAATGTATGAAGCTCCTTCAAAGATATCGCTGTCAGAAAATTCATATCCAACACATTCTTTACCGGCCATAGGATGCCCACCAACAAAATAGATATCTTCTCTTATAAACTCATTAATTTGTCGAGAAATTTTATCTTTTATACCTGAAGTATCTGTTATAATACAATTTTTTTTCATCTTGTGCATATTGTCTTTTATGAAATTTATATTAGTATTCGGATATGCACAGAGAATAACCAGATCTGAATGATTAAGAGGGTAAGTTGGATTTATAAAACCTTCGTCTATTATCCCTTCTTGTTTTGATTGCTTTATAATGCTTTCATTCACCTCAATTGCCCACAAGTTTTTCACATTGATATGCTTTCTTATGGCTTTTGCCATAGATCCCCCTATAAGACCTAAGCCTACAACAGTTATGTTCAAATTTTCAAATTCTAATCCCAACTTAGAATCACCCCCTTTATATTAAAGCCCTATAACTCCCTAGTATCTTAAAATATGGAAGTTCATTTTCTAATTGGGAGAGTATAGCCTTCATATTGCGTTCTAATATATTTCCCTCAAAATCAACATAAAACAGGTATCTAAAAGGACTTTCTAAATCTGGCCGTGAACATATGGATGTCAAGCTTATATTGTAATAAGAAAATATGGACAGTACACCATCTAAACTCCCTACAATATGTGGCACTGAGAAAACAAGGCTTATTCTATTGTGATTTCTTTCTTGTACTAACATTCTGGATACGCCACAAAAACGGGTATAGTTTTCACTTTTATTGATTTTTGCATTTAATATCTTAAGACCATAATTTTCTGCAGCCTCTTTAGAACAGATACAAGCTATTGATTTATCATTCATTCCAGCCACTCTTTTCGCCGCAACAGCAGTATTTGTATCATTTATTACTATAAATCTATTTTCTTTTATATATTCATAGCATTGTGCCAATGCTTGTGGATGAGAATATACCTGCTTTATATCTTGTATCTGCGTACTTTGAACACCAGCTATACAATGACTTATTTTTTTTATATAACTATAATTGATATACAAATCGTATTTTACCAAGAGATCATATATCTCATTGATATATCCTGCCGTCGAATTTTCTATAGGTAGTACTCCTATATCTGCTTTATTATTATATACATTAGAGAATACTTGCTCGAATAAGTCTGTATATATTATTTCTTTATTTGGAAACAATGCTTTTGTTGCACTTTCTGTATATGAGAAAGGCAATCCTTGATAACATATTTTTTGTATTTTCTTATTGCTTTTTATTTCATTATCATCTGATAATTTAATATGTTGTCTGTATAAGTATCTTTTGTCTATTAACTGTATACTTTTAGCTAAGTGCCTATATTCATGTGCATATTTTTCATCACAATCTATATCTTTGCCTATAGTAGAAAAGTTTTCTTTATTATTAATTTCAAGTTTTGAAATTTCATCAACAAAAGAAATTCTTTTTAAAAAAGCTCCTTTAATGTCTTCATTGCATTTCAAAATCTCTTTCTTTAATTTTTCATATTCGCACATATAGCCACCTACCCTTTATTCTAAATTTCCCTGTCTACAACATTTGCGATAAGTCTTAACTTTTCCATAGTCCTTTTAAATGATTTATATGTCAAAGACTGTGCTCCATCACATAGTGCATTTTTAGGATCATTATGAACTTCTATAATTAGTCCATCTGCTCCTGCTGCTATAGCTGCCATGGATAATGGTTCTACCATCCAGTGTAAACCTGCCGCATGGCTCGGATCGACAATGACTGGCAAATGACTTAACTTTTTAAGTGCAGGTATAGCACTTATATCAAGAGTATTTCTTGTATAATTCTCGGATGTACGTATGCCTCTTTCACAAAGTATGACTTCTTCATTACCGCCACTCATTACATATTCTGCAGACATAAGGAGCTCTTCATAGGTATTTGCAAATCCTCTTTTGATAAGAACAGGTTTATTTGTCTTTCCTAATTCCTTTAAAATTTCAAAGTTTTGCATATTTCTCGCACCTACTTGAAATATATCAACCATATCTATGAACATTTCTATGTGCGCAGGATTGGTGATTTCAGATATGATCGGCATTTGTGTTTGGGCTTTGGCTTTATTTAAAAGTTCTAATCCATCTGCTTTTAGACCTTGAAAAGCATATGGCGATGTTCTTGGTTTCCAAGCTCCACCCCTTAATATTTGAGCACCTTGCTCTTTAATATGCTCAGCGATTCCTATTATTTGCTCCTCACTTTCTACGGAGCAAGGACCAGCCATTATCGTTAGCTTCTTTCCACCTATTTCAACTCCGTTTACATTGATAACAGTATCCTGTGGATGCATTTTTCGATTTGTTTTTTTGTATGGTTCTTGAACTTTCATGATTTTTTCTACATTTTTATTAAAATAAAGCGAACCTATATCTAACGAAGATGTATCTCCCACAAGACCTAAAATTGTTGTACTTTCCCCAACTATTGGATTCACTTTTACATCAAACTTTTCTAACATATTTGTAATCTTCATAGCCTCTTCCACTGACGTTCCATTTTTTAATACGATAATCATTTTCTTTACCACCTTTCAATTTTAAATACAAAAAAACCTTCCGTCCCTATATTTTTATATATAGGGACGAAAGGTAAATATACTCTTCCGCGGTACCACCCAAATTTAGCTATTGCTACACTTTTCGAATACGAGATTATAAATCTGATATTCTATCCTTATAACGCAGGAATACGACACAGCTTACTTTATTCAGCCTGTAGCTCAAAAAGGAACTTCGAAATGATTCTTCTAATGTTTGCTTCCAGTCAATGGCAAACTCTCCCTGGTAGATTTCTCAAAACTACTTTCTTTTATCATCGCTTTTTCATTAATTTATATCTATTCTATTCTCATAGGTATCTTTTGTCAATTGTTTTTTTAATAATTAACTCAACTTTCCCAGCTTAAATTTGTAAACATTGCTTGAATAAATAAGGCT
>CAZVEI010000105.1:0-6427 GCA_964626295.1 uncultured Alkalibaculum sp. | reverse complement strand
TACAAAGATCGCCTACGAGATATCTAATTTATACCACTGTGACATGCCTATTACCACAGCTATATATAAAGTATTATATGAAGACGCAGATGTAAAAGAAGTAGTCAACGACATGATGACCCGAAAGAAGAAAAATGAAGTAGAAGAAATAAACAGTCTTTTTTATCACGGCTGGAAGTAAGCGTATAAGTTCTATGTAAAACCTTAATCAGCGTAGATGATTTTTGTTATCTATAGAATTTTCGTTTTATATGATATTAAACTAAAAAAGGAATGCATTTAAATGAATGTGTTCCTTTTTTTCATACAGAAAAAAGACCTGCATTTGACCCCCGCTCCAGCCCGGTCATCCTAGAGCGCAGCGAAGGATCTTTTACCCTAAAGGAATAGCCTAATGCTAGGGACAAATGACAAAGGACTAGCGACTAAACGAATATCTTTTTTAAAAAAATAGCATATATATCCTTCCTCTGAATAAATATTATTAATGGACAATGAATCGAGGAGGAAGTGTAATGAACTTTAATGTATATGAAGATATAGCCAATAGAACCAATGGCGATATTTATCTTGGTGTGGTTGGTCCTGTAAGGACTGGAAAATCAACTTTTATTAAGAAGTTCATGGATAAGTTGGTTATTCCAAACATACAGGAAGAATTTCAAGCCTTAAGGGCAAAAGACGAATTACCTCAAAGTGGTTCAGGTAAAACTATTATGACTACAGAGCCAAAATTTGTTCCCAATGAAGCTGTAAACATTCAATTTGATGATAGTACTAATGTAAACATGAAGGTAAGATTAATTGATTGCGTTGGATATCTTATTGATGATGCAATTGGCTCTGAAGAAGATGGCACCCCTAGAATGATAATGACCCCTTGGAGTGAAACGCCTATGACTTTTGAAAAAGCTGCTGAAACAGGAACTCAAAAGGTTATTAAGGATCACTCTACAATTGGCATGCTTGTAACTACTGACGGCAGCATATTAGACATCCCTAGAGAAAAATATGTTGAAGCAGAAGAAAGAGTTGTTAAAGAATTAAAAGCTATAAACAAACCTTTTGTCATTATTTTAAATACTAAATTTCCAAATAGCGAAGATGTAGCTGCATTAAAAGACAGACTAGCTGAAAAGTATAATACAAGCATTATTCCAGTTGATATTGCAAATATCGAAATTGCTGATATTAATATGATTTTAAAAGAAGTACTATATGAATTTCCAATTAAAGAAATTAAATTTAATGTGCCTATTTGGTTCAAGGCTATTGATGAAGAAGACGCCATTAACAAGAGCATGATGGACCTCATTCAAAACAAGGTAAAAGATTCTGTTAAGATAAGAGATATTCTAAGCGGTTCAGAAACTGAGGCAGAATCCATTGGAATACGCACTGGAGTTTTAGACCTTGGAAAAGGAGAAGTTTCTTTTGATATATTAGTAGAGGAAAAGATCTTCTACAATACTTTAAATGAAAATGCAGGTCAAGAATTAAACAACAAACTAGATCTACTCAATTACATACGGAAACTGTCTGAGGTAAATGCGGAGTATAGCAGAATACGAACCGCCCTTGACAGCGCGAAGAGCAGAGGCTATGGCATTGTACTTCCTGATGCAGAAGAACTAAAACTAGAAAACCCAGAGGTAACAGGCAAAGGAAATCGCTACAGTCTAAAACTAAAAGCAAGCGCACCATCTATCCACGTAATCAATGCCCAAGTAGACACAGAAGTTACCCCATTTGTAGGCTCACAAGCTGAATGCGAGCGAATTATGAATGAAATGAAAGAACTTTTCGAAGAAGACCCAGCTAAAATGTGGGAAATGGAGATCTTCGGCAAAAACCTCAACGAACTAGTCATGAACAACTTAAATGGCAAAGTAGGAAGAATGTCCGAAGATCATCAAGAAAAAATCAAGAGGACATTGTTTAGAGTACTAAATGAAAATGGTAGAGGAATTGTGTTTATAATTATTTAGCTGAAAGCCGAAAGCGGAAAAAATCTAAAATCGGCTTTAGACGAGATGGTATCTTGCTTCCAGCTTCATACTTCATCAATTTCACATGTAGGGGTCGACGACGCTGGAGGTCACAGTCGACCCTCATGAATATTAACCCGCCCCAGTCATCAGAGTGTCAGCCAAGGATGTCGACAATTAAATTACGGAGCCAGACACCTTATATTAAATCAATCTTTGTATAATTCTTAATCGTATTAGTGCAACTTCTACTTGAAATTTTACATTGTAATGATTATAATAGTTATATTATCTGGGTGTAGCGCAGCTTGGTAGCGCGCGTGAATGGGGTTCACGAGGCCGGAGGTTCGAATCCTCTCACTCAGACCATTTTCAAAGGTTACAGCGTTTTAAAGCGAAGAAGTTTATCACTTATCATTGATTATTAATTTAAAATAAATAGATGTAAAAAAGGATAGTTAGATTATGAGCTATCCTTTTTATTTTTAAATAAATAATTTTTGGTTTTATTTCATCAGCTCATCTTGCAGGATTAAGTTTATGTTTGAAGTAGGAGTAAGTATCCAGTTGATTAATTTAGGTGAATATGATAAAACATATCTATATAGAAGTAGAAAGAAGTGCATACATTGCTTACTATTAAGAGAGGGACGAATAGATTTTACATTAGAGATTCAGAAAATCCACTGGCAGAAATGACATATGTCAATGCAGGAGACAAAATTATTATTGTAGATAGTACAAAAATTTTAGATCAATTAAGAGGACAAGGAGTTGGAAAGATACTCTTAAAAGAAGTGTTTAATTTAGCTAGGGAAGAACATAAGAAAATTATGCCACTTTGCCCATTTGCAAAAGCAGAAATGAACAAAAATGCAGATTATCGAGATTTAATATATTAATATCTTAAAGTATCACGTGAAGGCTAAAAGTATTGAAGATAAAGGCATTTAGTGTGGACTGAAGTGCTACTTTAAGTAGAGATGACAATATAATTATATAGTATCAATAAGTATTTCTTAAAGAATAAAGAAGGTGAAAGAATGGATGGATCCATTAGAAATAATATAAAAATCGGTTCAAAAGTCCAAGTAGTTCAAAAGCAGGATCAACGCTCAGGAAAATTAACAGAAGGTACTGTAACAAAAATACTAACCAAGTCACCAACCCACCCTCATGGAATTAAGGTTATGCTTGAAGGTGGTATTGTTGGTAGGGTAAAATTAGTTATTGGTTGAGGTAATGCCGAGGCAAAGGATTTAATCCACATCCTATCCAAAATCCTGGAGATGATACTTGCTATTTCTACGTATACGATCCAAATGGTGTGTCTATTCAGCTCAGAACTTTTCCGAAATAATTTTATGTCGTAGGTTGTGAGCGTGTAGCTCTTTTTAGTCGCTACAAAACTCGCCAATCTTAAAGTATAACATTAACTCGAAAAGTACTGAAAATAAAGGGATTTTGGCTAAGCTAAAGTGATACTTTAAGATAATTAAGAGAAGAAGAATAATAGTAATTTATAAGTTTGAGGAGAAGCCATAGTGAAAGGAAATAAAACGAAATACGTATTTTCGATAATATCTTTAATTGTTATTTTTATTATATACGCTCTATGGCAAAATAACTTTGTCACGGTAACGAAATATGAGTATAACAATCCTAAGATACCAGAAGGTTTTGATCAGTACAAAATTCTTCAAATATCTGATTTACATAATAAAAATTTTGATGGGTCATTAATTAAATTAGTTGAAGAGAGTAAGCCTGATATTATTGTAATCACCGGTGATTTAATTGATAGGAGAAATACGGATATTAAAGTAGCTATCCAACTAGTTAAGCAATTATCTACTAGGGCACCTACTTATTATGTTACGGGAAATCACGAGCAATTATCAGACCAATATGACGAGTTAATGAAAGAAATGAAAAAGTTAGATTTGCATCTTCTCGACAATTCATATGTAACCTTATCTAATATGGGAGATGAAGTAGGCATAATAGGTGTAGCAGACCCTGCTATAGTTCAAAGTGAAAGCACTTATCTTTGGAATAACGATGAAAATTATATGACAGAGAGTATAGAAAAATTACATAAAAATAGCAAGACGGATTTTAATATCTTGCTTTCTCATAGACCTGAACTATTTAATGTATATAAAGATTCCCAAATAGACCTTGTTTTTAGTGGTCATGCTCACGGTGGTCAAGTGCGACTTCCACTTATAGGTGCTGCGGTAGCTCCAAATCAAGGTTTCTTTCCAAAGTACACAGAGGGGATGTATTGTGAAGACTCGACTTCAATGGTGGTAAGTAGAGGTCTAGGCAATAGCATCATTCCAGTTCGAATAAATAATCCACCTGAAGTAGTATTGGTTACGTTAATAAAAGAATAAATTAAAAACTTTTTAATGTATGGGGCCATATGGAATAAATACACATTATGATATACTAAAGTAGTATACCCCTAAGGGTATAATAGGAGGTAATGGGATGCGCCAGTGTATGGATTCAGGCAATTTACACAGAAGGCTTAATAAAATTATTGGCCAAATCAAAGCAATTGACAAGATGATCGACGAGGATATCCCTTGTGAAAATATTTTGATACAAATCAATGCCGCTAAAAGTGCTCTCCAAAAGGTGGGACAGGTTGTTTTAGAAGGACATCTTCAGCACTGTGTCAAAGAAGGAATAGAGCACGGAGATGCAGACAAAACCATTGCGGACTTTGCAAAGGCAATTGAACACTTTTCAAGAATGACCTAAGAAAACAAAAAGGCGGTTGTGTATACAACTGCTTTTTTTTGTTTAATAAAAACGCCTATTTTCTAAACTCCTCTATGCATATCAATTATTACAATCTCTCATGGCAAAATGATCCTAAAGGAATACCTAGATGCTAGTGACTAAGTTGCCGAAGGCAGTTCCCCTTGACTAATATCAAGCATTGCTATTATAATATACCCATAGGGGTATAGGTATGTTATAATAGCCTTATTGAGGAGTGATGTAAGTGGTGAACGTATTAAAAAGTGAGGAAAAGCGAACGATATTATTTCTTATTATATCTCTATTAGCATTGATAATCAGCTTTTTCTATGTAGGTGTATTACCTGTAGACGTGGCGTGGATTGCAATCATACTTTGTGGTACTCCCATTGTTAAGGGAGCCATTGTAGGTCTCATTACAGAATTTGATATCAAAGCAGATGTATTGGTTAGTATTGCGTTAATTGCCGCTATTGCGATTGGTGAAGTTTTTGCAGCAGGTGAAATTGCTTTTATTATGACAATTGGCGCCTATCTAGAAGAACGAACTGTGGCGAAAGCTCAGGCAGGCATTGAAAAACTAGTTCATCTTACCCCTACCACTGCACGTTTGGTTACTAACGGGGAAGAGAGAATCATTCCTGCTGAGCAGGTGAAGCCCGGGGATACACTACGGGTATTAGCAGGAGAAAGTATTGCAGTAGATGGACTCATCTTAAATGGACAAACTTCTATTGACCAATCTATTATGACGGGAGAATCTTTGCCAGTTGATAAAAGTGAAGGCGATGAAGTATTTAGCGGAACGGTTAACCAATTTGGAACATTTGATATGAGCGCCCAGAAAATTGGTAAAGATAGCTCATTACAGCGCATGATTCATCTTGTAGAATCAGCAGATGCAGGAAAGGCAAAAATTGTGCGAGTTGCAGATCGATGGGCAACTTGGATTGTAGTCATTGCTTTAACGACAGCAATTATAACATGGTTTGTGACTAAGGAGATAACGCGTTCTGTTACGGTTCTAGTTGTGTTTTGTCCTTGTGCCTTAGTACTTGCCACCCCAACTGCAATTATGGCAGGAATAGGCAACGCCACAAAACATGGCATCCTTATACGAGAAGGTGATGCTTTAGAACGTCTGGCACAAATTAAGCGCATTGCTTTTGATAAAACTGGCACCCTTACCTTTGGTAAGCCAAATGTAGTGCAAATTGTTAGCATTGATCCTAATATAAATGAAACGTTACTACTAGAGCTAGTAGTATCATCAGAGTTGCGTTCTGAGCATCCTTTAGGAAGAGCTATTGTAGGCTTTTATAAGGAAAGAAGTAACAAACTACCTATAGAACCAGAAAAATTTCAATTACTGCCTGGTCGTGGTGTATTAGCTACTGTAAATGGTCAAAATATTTTAGCAGGTAATGAATCACTTTTTACAGATCAGAACATACTCTTGCCAAAGATTCTTATTGAATATGCAGAAAAATCAAGGATGAATGGAAGTACTATTATTTATATTGCATTAGATGGTCATGCAGTAGGTATGATAGCATTATCTGATACTGTGCGCCCAGATGCAGCAGATACTGTTAATGCTATTAATAAAAGTAGTATTCATATTACCTTGCTCACAGGGGATTCGCAAGAGGCCGCTTTACATA
>CAZVEI010000104.1:0-6443 GCA_964626295.1 uncultured Alkalibaculum sp. | reverse complement strand
GAATTAATGACTCCATCATTATAAAGAAAACCAAGAGCCAATTCTACTTCATATTGATTTAAACAGAGGAGGGAAACCAATTCTTCTCCATTGACGACGATCTTTAAGGATATCTCAGAGATGATTTTCTTTACGACCTCTCTCGTATAAAATGAATCGCCTTCTTTTTCAATCTTTAGAGCCTCAAACTCTTGATATATATTTTCTTCCATACGAGCACCCCTTTGCACCTTTTAGTCCATTTTTAGCATTACTATACTATCAATCGAGAGTGAAATCTGCTTTGCTAAATAAGTTTCACTCTGTCCCCTAGCCTTACCTCTCCGCTTGTAAGGACTTTGGCAAAGATTTCGCTGTGAATCAATTTACAGGGAATCTTTGAGGGAGATAATTGACATAATTCTGCATGACACTCTTTAATACACTCTGTTAACTCTAACTGTACCTGTCCTATTTCTAGTACATCTCCCACTTTAAGCTTCTCTAAGGGGATGCCTTCTAGTGTAATATTTTCCTTAAGTTTACTAAAACAAAAGCCCTTTTCTTCTTCCTGATCCATCCACTCTTTTACCTCTGTGGATGTAATGGAGATCTGCCGTTCTCCCTTTCCCTTGTGCCGATCTCCACATATACCCTGACCAGCTTCCATTTTAAGAACTTGTGAGGGCTCTCCCTTTTGTCCTTTTATCTTATTGCAATATAAGCTTACTACTTTACTCTGCACCTTTATGCCTCTTCTCTTAAAAGCTCGATTTCTCCTATAGAATTCCAAGAGTATCCGCCTAATTCTTGTAATCTTTCTTTAAACTCTTCGCTTTTAAGAATATCCAGAAAGGATTGAATAATAGGTAGTTCTAGATAAGCTTCTGGTATAGCAAAGTCGTACTCTTCTTCCCCTATGGGAATAAAATCTAAATCCATGGCTCTTGCAGCAGACTGAATCCCCATGCCTACGTCTGCGCTATCACTTCCTACTAAAGCTGCTACTGCCATATGAGTTGACGCTTCTCTGTCATATCCCTTAATCTCTTCTGGAGAAATACCCATCTCCTTTAATTTGTAATCAAATAATAGTCTTGTTCCAGCTCCCCTTTGACGGTTTACAAATCGATGTTCTTTTAAATCTTTAATTCCCTGAATATTTAATGGGTTTCCTTTTTTTACGATTAGACCTTGTATACGTCCTACTCCCTTTATAAGGGCCATAGGCTCTTTAAACATTCTCTTTAGGTAACTTATATTGTACTCTCCCGTTTTTTCATCTAAAAGGTGAATAGGAGCTATATGAGCTTCCTTTCTCGTCAGGGCCATAAGTCCACCCATACTTCCTACATGAGTACTAGACACAAAGGTATTTGGATGCTTATTTGGCATAATATCTCCTGCTACATCTAAAATCAAATCGTGGCTACCTATGATTACAACTGTATTTTCAATCTCCTGTAAGCTTCTATACAATTCAATTTTCACTTTTTCTCCAGCTTCAACGCCTTCGCTATTTTGATCAATGATGCAAAAACCATCTGCACGAACTAAAGACATGGCCGCTCCGGCGCCCCTAGCTAAAGGTGCTGCTACGATCTTTCCACCTACGCTACCTACTTTTACTCTTACATATTCTTTGTGTTTTAAACTAGATACAAGTCTTTTGGTAATGACAGCTTCTACTTCGTTGGTTTTATCTTTTACTTGTCCGCTAAACATGTCTATTACAGGTGTTACAAAGTTTTCAAATCCTACATAAGCAGATACTGGGTATCCTGGCAAGCCTATTACAGGCTTATTATTTACAATAGCTAGTATAACTGGTTTTCCTGGTTTAATCGCCACTCCATGAATCAATACTTGTCCTAACTCTCTAAGAACGTGTACCGTATAATCTTCTGTCCCGGCACTAGAGCCTGCATTGACTATAACCATATCATATTTTTCTGTAGCATCCTTAATTTTTTCCTTGATTTTATCGTAATCGTCTTCTATAGTTGGAAATCGATGAGCTACAGCTCCTAATAAGGTAACCATGTTTTCAAACATCCTTGAATTAGACTCGATGATGTCCCCTTCCTTTGGTTCTTCCGTGGGCTCTATAATCTCTGTTCCCGTAGGGAAAATAGCTATCTCAGGGCGTCTTACAACTTCAATTTCTAAAATTCCTGCAGAAAGAAGTACGCTTATGTCAATAGGGCGCATTTTATGATTGCTCGATAACAACATCTCTCCTGCTACAATGTCCTCTCCTATAGGTCTTATATGTTGCCAAGAAGAGGCTGCAGATATAATTTGAACTTTATTTTCTACTCCAATATCAATAAGGTCTTCTGCCATAATAACCGCATCGTAAGGTGGATTTATTGGGTCCCCTGTATCAACTACTTTAAAATCAACTCCTAATTCCAAATCAACAGGAGTAGCTTCACTAGCACCGACGGTTTTTTGTGAGTTTACAGCTATCCCATCCATAGCAGATGCATTAAAAAGAGGAGAACAGTATTTTGCATATACTGCGTGTTTCGTCACTCGATTTAAGGAAGAAATTACGGGAATGGTCTCATAAGTTAATGATGATATGTCTTTTACAGCCTTAAGAAAAACTGCAACCGCTTCATCTACAGGTGTCGTCTTTAAATATAAATTTCTTTTATCCATGTTATCCTCCTATAGTAAGTGGACATAAACCGCTTCGCCTATGTTTAGTCCCTCATGATTTTGATCAATAAATACATAGCCATCTGATTCCGTCAATGTACTCATTAGCCCCGATTTGCCGAGGATTGGGCGAGCAATATAGCCTTTCTCCGTTTGCACAAGCTTTACTAATTGACAAGTTAATCTACCCGGTGCACTGGCCACATTTGTCTCCATTTTAGCTAGAACCTGTATATTTTCAGGTCTTTCTTCAAACTTTTCCTTTAACCAAATGCCAATAAGCTGAAAGACAATTAAGGCTGCTGCAGGGTGTCCAGGAAGCCCCATTAATACGGTTTTACTCTTATCATCTACTCCTAAAATAGTGGGTTTACCAGGTTTTAAAGCGATTCCATGAGTGAATACTCCAGGCTGAGACAGTTCATCTAAAACCTTTGCTGTGATATCCTTCTTCCCTTGTGAGCTTCCCCCAGATACTGCTACTATAGCGCTATCCTCCATGGCTTCTGACACGGCTTGTATTAAAAGCTCTTCTTGATCTTTTAATACATAAGTACGCTGTACTAAGAAACCTTGTTTTTTTGCCATAGACTCTATAGCGTAGGTATTAATGTCGTGGATTTGACCAGGTTTTGTAGTGTCTCTTATATCTACAAGTTCATCTCCTGTAGAGATAATAGTAAGAGTGGGCTTCTTGTATACTTGTACTGTATCAATGCCCACAGATGCTAAGGTCCCCACTTCTTGAGCCCGAATTAGAGTACCCTTTTTTAACATCAATTGACCTTTTTTTCGGTCCTCTCCAACAGATATAATATTGCTTCCTGAAGAAGCAGTACCGTAAATTGCCACTTTAGTTTCATCAAAGAGTTCGCTATACTCAACCATGACCATAGCGTCTGCACCTTCTGGGACCATCCCACCTGTAGGCACGTAAGCGCATTCTCCACTTTTTAATACATGAGTAGAAGGATAGCCAATCTCAATTTCTTCTACAATATCTAAAAATACAGGAAGGCTATCGCTTGCCCCCATAGTATCCTTGGCAACTACAGCATATCCATCTACTGTAGAGCGAGGAAATTCTGGAACCATGCAAGGACTGTATAAATCCTCTGCTAAAACTCGGTCTATTGATGAACGAATGCTAACCTCCTCAGTATCTAAAAAAGGCCACTTAACTGCTGAATACAGTTTTTCTCTGGCTTCTTTTAAAGTATCTACTTTTAATAATTTCACAAACTTTCCCTCCTTTATGATATAAACTCCACTAATTTAGTGTAATCCTTACCAGGTAAAATATGTTCTGTAAATTCTGCTATATAAAGCACGATCTTTTTTATTTGAAAATATAAGATTATTATATATGAAGAGATGAGAAAACTCAATTGAGAATGATAGTTGGACAGTAGTCGAACGATGGTTAAACAATTGTTAAGTTTCCCCTTTCTATGAAAAAAGGGTAGATATCTGCAAAGATATCTACCTTTATAACTAGCTATAATTAATATTTCTTAACTGTAGCAGCGCATACTTTTAATTCTGGAATTTTTGAGATTGGGTCTAGTGCCGCATTCGTTAATAAGTTCGCTTTTCCATCTTCAAAGTGGAATGGCATAAATAGAACGCCTTTTTCTATTGTATCTGTTACATGGGCTTCTACATTAACTTTTCCACGTCGGCTGCTTACTTCAACGATCTCGCCTTGAACAATACCAAGATTTGCTGCGTCTTCAGGATTCATCTCTACATAAGAGTGGCCAGAAAGCTTATTTAAACCATCTACTTTACCTGTCATGGTACGAGTGTGATAGTGGTATAAAATTCTTCCTGTAGTGAAGATGAATGGATACTCTTCATCTGGTTGTTCTACAGCTGGGCGATAAGTTGCTGGTTTAAAGAGGGCTTTTTCTCCTCTGGTAAACTTCTCTGTATGTAGAATAGGGGTTCCAGGATGATCTTTATCTAAACAAGGCCATTGTATGCCGTCTTCCTGAAGTTTATCTACGCTTATTCCACCGTAAGAAGGTGTAACACTTGCTATTTCTTCTAATATTTGAGCAGCATTTGTAAAGCTATCTTCATAACCTAATCCCTTCATTACATCTATTAGAATCTCATAATCTAGTCGAGTATCTCCTATAGACTTCATGGCTGCATTTACTAATTGAACACGTCTTTCTGTGTTTGTAAATGTACCATTCTTTTCTGCAAAAGAAGTAGCTGGTAAAACCACATCTGCTAGCTGTGCAGTTTCTGTCATAAAGATGTCTTGTACTACTACGAATTCACATTCCTTTAAAGAGTGCTCTATGTGATTGCTGTCAGGATCAGATACCATTGGATTCTCACCCATAATGTACAAACAACGAATTTCTTTTTCTAAAATAGCTTCAAACATTTCAGTAGCTCTTAAGCCTCTCTTAGTTGAAAGAGATACGCCCCATGCTTTTTCGAATTTCTTAATAACTTCTGGATTATCAACCTTTTGATATCCTGGGAAGTCTGTAGGAAGAGCTCCCATATCGCAAGCGCCTTGAACATTGTTTTGTCCTCTTAGTGGATTTACGCCACAAGCATATTTTCCAATATTCCCACATAATAAGGCCATATTGGATACACTCATAACGCCTTCCGTACCACTGCTGTGTTGTGTGACACCCATTGCATATAAAATAGATGCAGTCGGTGCAGTTGCGTACATTCTTGCAGCTTTTATTAGATCATCAGGGTCAATCCCACAAATGCGAGCTGCTACTTCTGGTGTGTACTCTTTTACCACTTCTTTTAATTCTTCAAAACCTTCCGTACGGTTATTTACATATTCTTTATCTAAAAGGTCTTCTTTAATAATTACATGCATCATTCCATTTAATAGTGGAATGTTAGTACCTGGTTTAATCTGAAGGAAAAGGTCTGCTTGTTTTGCCAATGGAATTTCTCTTGGCTCAGCTACGATCAGTTTTGCACCTTTATTTAGTCCCTGTCTTACATTCATACCGATAACAGGATGAGTTTCTGTAGTATTAGAACCTATAATAAAGTAAAGGTCGCTATCTTTAACTTCATCGATGGAGTTGGTCATAGCTCCTGAACCTAAAGTTGTAGCCAAACCTGCTACTGTAGATGCATGGCAAAGTCTTGCACAGTGATCCACATTGTTGGTTCCAATAGCTGCACGCATCATCTTTTGGAATACGTAATTTTCTTCGTTGGTACAACGAGCGCTAGATAGTCCAGCAAAAGCATCTGGTCCACTTTCTTTTTTAATAGCGTTCATTTTATCTAGTATAAGAGTAAGCGCTTCCTCCCAAGATGCTTCACGGAAGATACCATTTTCTTTAATTAATGGAGTTTTTAATCTATCATTAGAGCGTACGAAATCGTATCCGTATCTTCCCTTTACGCATAATCTTCCATCGTTTGCCTTTGTACCTTCTACAGCTGATATCCCGACGATTTCATCGCGCCTCATGTGTAAATACATTTGACAGCCTACACCACAGTATGGGCATGTAGTACGTACTTTAGTGATATCCCAAGGTCTACCCTTACCCACGGATTTTTTACTAACTAAAGCTCCTGTAGGACATACTTGAACACAATTTCCGCATTGAACACAAGTAGATTCTCCCATGCCGTCGTTGTAGTCACATATGATCTCAGAAAAAGAACCTCTGTAACCTACAGATAAGACTTTATTACCTACTAAATCACTACAAACTGTAACACATTTATTACAAAGGATACATTTTCTGTTGTCCCTTATAATCATGACGCTTGAATCGTCTACGATT
>CAZVEI010000103.1:2717-6460 GCA_964626295.1 uncultured Alkalibaculum sp. | reverse complement strand
GGTTCATTTTCCTCTGTATCATACATTTGATCACTTTCTTCCTTTTCTGCATCCATAAGGTCTTCTTCTTGACTGCTTTTAGAGTCAAGTTCTGTAAAATCAGCTTCTTGCCCAGATATAACTGCAGTAGCATCATTTAAGGAAATTTCCTCCTCTACGCTCTGCTCCTCTTGAATATTTGTTGCTTTGCTCGTATTTAAGACAATCGTTTCTTGACTATGCCCCTGATTTTGTTGTACCTCTACTGCCGTTTCTCCGTTTACAGAGCCGCTTTTTTGTTCAAATAACAGCATTTCTTCTAGGGAGTCCATAGGTTTAAAGTTTTTATAGGAGTTGTCCTTTTCTTGTAGTTCATCTACCTCATCTTCATCTCTTGATGAAATCATAAGGGATTGAAGTAGCCCCAAAATTCCAGCAAACATGACGATATCGCCTACACTGTAAATATTGCTAAAGAAACTTAATGCTCCTGGTAAGCTAAAAGGTATAATATCCCCTAAGATTCCTAGCAAAGCGTCTGATTCTAGTAATTGGTGTGTTCCTGTTTTAGCCGCCAACAAGGCTAATAGGGTAGTCTCATCTAAGCCTATTTTTTCTCCAGCAGCTAGGGACACGGGCATTTTCCCTCCATTTAAGAAAATCACTATAAAATTGAGTACAATACCTACAGTTATGACAACAAACCATTTATTATCAAAGTTCCCCATTAGACCTGCAAATAAAATAATATAACTGATAAAATGAATTAAAATACCATAATCTTGAATGAATCCTATATTGTATTTATAAGCAAAATAAACGCTTACTTGCATAACAAATGACAGTAAAATCAATGGCACAAGTTTTACTTTATAACTCACTAGGTTTTTTAAACTACCTTTTCTTATATATCCAAGTATAATACCAAGAGTAAATACAGCAATAATCATATTTCGAACCTACCTTTATCATATAATCCCAAAAATTTTTCCACGACAAGAGGATCTATTTTTTTTCCTGACTCATCTCTTATTATATCAATGGCCTCTCTATTTGTCATGGCTTTTCTATAGGGTCTATCTGTAGTTAAGGCATCGTATACATCTGCTACAGAAATAATTCTTGATTCTAAAGGGATCTCTTCCCGCTTTAATCGGTTTGGGTACCCTGTCCCATCATATCCTTCATGATGGCACTCAATAAATTTTGTGGCCTTATTTAAAAAACTAATATTCTCAAGGATATTAACGCTTTTTTGAGGATGTCGCTTAATGGATTCATACTCCACATCTGTAAGCTTTCAAGGATACCTGCAATAAACATATGCATAATAGAGCCTTCCTTAAATTCCAAACCATGATTCAAGTATACAAAAAATAATGAAGAGATTACGCTGCTAATGATATATGCATTTAAATTGCCTACAGTTTTGTACTAGGGAATATTAAAAAGATGTTTTCTTTCTCCATCCATCTTATATAGCGAGAGTAAAATACTAATAATAGCACAGATCAAACCTTCACTAGGGCCAAATAATACGGCTACAGCTAAGACAATGCCAAAGGTAAGAGTTACTCCACCTTTATTAGGTGTGAAAATCACCAATGACTCTGTAATAATTGCAAATACAATAAATAATAATATATGAAGATTAAATTTTATAAGAAAACCTTTAAAAATAATGCAAGAAAGAATGGCTGAGATAATGGCCAAGCCTAATAATATACGCAGTGTCATTGCATTGATTTTTTTCATGTAAATCTCCTTATATTAAAATCGGTATACTTTTATGTAATTTTGTTTACAAGCTTCTGTAAATTAGCACCATTTGATGCCAGCGCCGCCAGCTACAAATAAAGTCATAATAACCAAAAGTACTTGGATTGCTTTAGCCTTCATGTAAATGCCCCCTAGTATAATAATGGGACTGTTTTCTGCTAAATAAACAATCTAATCCGCTTCGCTCAAAAGTATACCGGCCCTAATTTCTCATAAAATAACATCTATTTGCCGATTTATGGCATTTAGTACTGCCTTTATAATAGCCATATTGATATCGCTTTCAACAATACAGTTTCCAATAAGGAGCTTTTGTCTTTGTTGGTAAATCTCATATAAACCCAATATTATCACATCTTGTCCAACTATAGAAATCAACTTTATCTCTTCTAAAATGAATTTGGCTTTGTCGTTTAAAAATATTTCAATAGCAGCTAAAGTAGCCTCTGCTGCTATTCTATTAATTTGAGAAGCACTCCTAATTCCTTCGCTTTTCCCCTCATACATTTTGCCAGCACACTCTAAAGTTACTTTCGCCTTTCCTTGCATATTGTAACTTCCGTATTCCACTGAACTTATTTGCAATCTTTGGCTCTGAAAAGTTTCCCCTTTTCATAAATCTGTGCAATGCTTATGATTTTATGGTCAACTTTTATATTATATTTAGCTATAAGAAGGGATTCAACATCTCGAATAATTTGCTTTACAGACCTTTGATTATCAGAAAGAATATGTATTTCAGTAATTTTATTAGACTCATTGACAACTAGACGAGAGCACATTACGCCAATAATTTTATCTAGAAATTCTTCTACGCTTTGAATATCAGCGCTTTTCATTTCAACAACTCCTAAATCATAGATATATATATGATAACATTAAAACACGCAATAATGATATAAAAAAAACAAAAAGCGCCAAAAAAATCACCCCGCCTAAAGGCGAGGTGGATAATTTTATATTCTCTGATATTTAAAACTATTTAGATGGTTGGTTCGATTAATCCATAATTTCCGTCTTTTCTCTTGTATACTACATTTACTTCATCGCTTTCACTATTTAAAAATACGAAAAAGCTATGTCCTATTAAATCCATTTGAAGTGAAGCTTCCTCTGGTGACATGGGTTTTATAGGGAATCTCTTTGTCTTTACAATTCGATTTTCTTCTTGAACTTTATCGCTTTCAGGAATGGAATCAAAACGAATTGTGGCTTGTTCTTTGTATTTTCTTTCGATTTTTGTTTTATGTTTCCTTAGTTGCCCTTCTAGTTTCTCGACTACTTTGTCGATAGATCCATACATATCCTCAGTAGCTTCCTCAGCTCTCAAAAAAGAACCATTAATTTTAATTTGTACTTCTAATATATGCATATTCTTTTGAGTACTAAGAGTTGCAGTTGCTTCCACCTCAGGAACGAAGTACTTGTCGAGCTTAGACAATTTCTTTTCCAACATATTCCTCAACCCTTCGGTTACTTCGATATTCTTCCCATATACTATTACTCGCATAATAACAACTCCTTTAAGAAAATATAGTGATTAGTTAGTAGTATTATTATACCCTTAAAGAATATACCAAAACATTTTTGTTTGTAGTAAATAGTTTGTGAAGTAAAAGGAAAAAACGTATTAGCTGTATGCGGAAAGCTGACAGCGAAACTCTCTATGTGGTGTAGGGAAGAAAACTATAAAATAGATTCTATTAAATTATTATAGTCATCCAAAGGAGCGTTAGCAACGAAGATCTCTAGTAATTAAATAAGTGTATAGAAATATATAGAAGTGATAGATACGTTTGTTTTTAAACGAAGTCTAGTGGGATTCTTTGCTACGCTCTGAATGACGCTATGCGTGAGAAATTGAGATACACAAAACAGAAAAAATTTCGCTTTTAGAAACTTAACAATTATTTCACTATGGTTTAACGATGGTTCATTATTCATTAATTAAAGGGGGAGGAATGAAATGACAAAGAAAAAAAAGC
>CAZVEI010000103.1:0-2707 GCA_964626295.1 uncultured Alkalibaculum sp. | reverse complement strand
TGCTTAACTATCGTTTAACCATTGTTCATTATTTAATTCGCCTTAGCTGACCTGGTCTTTGCCCCCACACTCGCCAGCTGGAAGTTTAGCTAGGGTTCGCCTTCACAACTCCTTCTCTCAATTTCTTAATTGGCTGGTCTTACATCTAAGCCGCACCATGCTCAGTATGCTCTTTTGGCTTACCTTACGTGGATCGTTTTGCCTGCGACTGGCATCGATTTTCAACCACAGACCTAAGGCGTCCTTACATTATACCGTTTAAAAAGAAAAAAAGTCAAGGCTAAAGTGCTCAGGCACTTGCAGTTCTAAGTTCTACGTTTTAAGTTCTATGTAAAACCTTTAAATCACTAATAATAACTCCAATAGCTTAATAAAGGTGATTTTACGATTTTCTCCACTACACTACAAATAGATAGAGAGTTCCGCATTCAGCTTTCAGCTAATGCTTTATTACAGTTCTATGTAAAACCTACACCACCAAAGGTGGTTTTGCATTTGCTGACCACCTGACCACCTGACCACCTGACCACCTGACCACCTAAACATTTTTGTAAACGAGCACACCCCCTATTTCTTTGTTTTAATTGGATATTTTACCACAATTATTGTATACTACCTTTGTAGAATACTTTACGTTATTCATTTAAGTAAAATAGGAGGTTTTGTGATGGCTTTAGTAAATTCTAAAGAAATGTTTAAAAAGGCTTATGAAGGAAATTATGCAGTAGGGGCATTTAATGTTAACAACATGGAAATTGTTCAAGGTATTATGGCTGCAGCTCAACAAGAAAATGCACCTGTTATCTTACAAGTATCCGCAGGAGCTAGAAAATACGCTAGCCCAATTTATTTAAGAAAGCTAGTAGAAGCTGCAATCGAAGAAACTGGTCTTGACCTTGTTCTTCACTTAGATCACGGTGAAGATTTTGAAATATGCAAAGCTTGTATTGATGATGGCTTCAGCTCTGTTATGATAGATGGTTCAAGATTTCCATTTGAAGAAAATATAGCATTAACAAAAAGAGTTGTAGAATATGCTCGCGATAAAGGTGTTACAGTAGAAGCTGAATTAGGAAAGCTTGCAGGTGTAGAAGATGCAGTTAAAGTTGCTGCAAAAGATGCTACTTACACAGATCCAGACGAAGCTGTAGAATTCGTCGAAAGAACTGGTGTAGATTCATTAGCTATTGCTATTGGTACAAGCCACGGAGCTTATAAATTTACAGGAGATCCATCTTTAGACTTCGATCGATTAACTACTATCACGGAAAAATTAAAAGGTTTCCCACTAGTATTACATGGCGCTTCTTCTGTTCCTCAAGAATTTGTACAATTAAACAACAAATACGGCGGACAAATTCCAGGTGCTCAAGGTGTACCTGAAGAAATGCTAAATAGAGCTTCTAAACTAGGCGTTTGTAAAATCAATATCGACACCGATTTAAGATTAGCTCTAACAGCTTCTATCAGAAAAACTTTCGTAGAAAGCCCAGCTGAATTCGACCCAAGAAAATATTTAGGACCAGGCAGAGATGCTATTAGAGATATGGTAGCTCACAAAATGAGAGACGTATTAGCTTGCTCTGGCAAAAAATAAGAAAAGAAGCCTTTGGCTTCTTTTCTTATTTTAGTTCTACGTTTTACTATCTAAGTTCTAAGTACCTTTGTCACTACTTAGAACGCAAAGCTTTGCCACCCAAATAGTCAAATCTTTTCCCTTGATAACTTTCTCTTTTTCTCATTTCTTCTTCGATCATGTCCTTAATCTTCCACCAGCTAGTGCTCCAATTACAAAAAAGAGTGTTTTCCTGCGGTGCCCTTCCGATGAGTCTTTGTATGGATATCCTTGGTTTTAAATACTCTAAAAATAAAATCACTCTGTTAACATACTCATTTAATGAAATCATCTCAAACTCATTATTTACGTATAATTGCGCCATTTTCGTGTGTTTTTCAATGTAAAGGGCGTGAGACTTTATAGAATCAATCTTTAATGCAGATATGATTTTCGCACTCTCAATTACATCTAATTCATCATCCCAAGGCAAATTTAATATTACATGAGTGCAAATATCAAAACCATAGCTTTTGACCATAAGAGCCCCATCTATAAATTCGCCTAAAGTATGACCTCTGTTGATCTTACTTAATGTATGGTAATTAGCAGTCTGTAACCCTAGCTCTATAGTAATGTCTAAATTATTTTGAGTTGAAACTTCTTTAAGAAATTCTAGATACTTTTCATTTATAGAATCCGGTCTAGTGGATACAGAAATACCTACTATATTTTTTTTAAGGACCTGTCCAATATACTTTTTAAAATCTTCTAAAGGCAAATAAGTATTTGTATAATTTTGAAAATAAGGAATAAATTTCTTTGCCTTATACCTTTTAGATATATACTCTATATTCTGACCTAGCTGTTCACTAGGACTCAGACTATTAGGCAAATTTTCATATCCTACTCCACTTTCCCCACAGTAAATGCAACCCCCAGTAGAAATATTCCCATCCCTATTTGGACAAGAACAAGGTATGCTAATAGGAATCTTATAGACTTTTTCTCCGTATTTCTCTTTTAAATAATGCGAATAATTATTGTATAATTCCATGTTTGATTCCTCCGTTGAAGAATATTATAACACAGTAAAGTACCTTCGGTACTTTTTAACAGTAGTTGAACAATGGCAAACGATAGTTAGACAGT
>CAZVEI010000102.1:6177-6473 GCA_964626295.1 uncultured Alkalibaculum sp. | reverse complement strand
TGAACCGAAAGTATACAAAAGAAGATTACCTTGCTTTAGTGGAAAAAATAAAAAATAGAATTCCAAATATCGCCATTTCTACTGATATTATCGTAGGATTTCCAGGGGAGAGCGAAGAAGAGTTTCAGGATACGATTGATGTCGTTCAAAAATGCAAATTCGATTCAGCCTTTACCTTCCTTTACTCTGTGAGAGGTGGTACTCCAGCTGAAAAAATGGAAGAGCAGATTGACGAAGACGTAAAGCACGACAGGTTAAACCGGCTCTTAGATGTACAAAAAGATATTGGAAGGGAG
>CAZVEI010000102.1:2158-6167 GCA_964626295.1 uncultured Alkalibaculum sp. | reverse complement strand
GGAGCTTAATAGCGTCTATGATGGAAAAGAAGTTTTCGTTTTAGTAGAAGGCCCAAGCAAAAACAATCCAAATAAATTAGCAGGTAGAACAGATACCAATAAATTAGTGAATTTCACAGGAGATGAAAAGTCTATTGGACAAATAAGTAAGGTGAAAATTACTGGAATAAAGAGCTTTAGCTTAGATGGTGTTCAGGTATAACTGAGAGGAGGTGTGATTATGGCAGGGTTAACGCCAATGATGCAACAGTATTTAGAGATTCACGAACAAGTAAAAGACGCCATACTCTTTTTCAGATTAGGAGATTTTTATGAAATGTTCTTTGACGATGCCATAACCGCATCGAGAGAGCTAGAGATCACGCTGACGGGAAAAGACTGTGGCTTAGAGGAAAGGGCGCCCATGTGTGGTATTCCCTATCATTCTTGTGAAAACTATATTGCAAAGCTCATTGAAAAAGGCTATAAAGTGGCAATATGTGAGCAAGTAGAAGATCCAAAGCAAGCAAAGGGTTTGGTAAAAAGAGAGATTGTGCGAGTCATCTCTCCAGGAACCGTAAGCGATGGAAAATTACTTGAGGGAAAAAACAATAACTTTCTCATGAGTGTTTACTACAATATGACAGATTTTGGTATAGCTGTAGTAGATGTTTCCACAGGGGAATTTCGGACTTCACAGGTAATAGGGAGCAAGAATCCAAAGGAAAAGCTCCTTGATGAAATTGCAAAGTACAAGCCTTCAGAGATGATCGTCAATACGATCCTCTTTAAAGACAAATGGCTTATGGAAAATATCGAAAAGAGATTTCACTCTTATGTAAATATTCTACAAAATAAGTACTTTAATTTAGACAATAGCAAAGACCGATTAAAAGAGCAGTTTTCTGTATACTCTATGACCGGTTTAGGTATTGAAGCAGATGAGCATTCCATTCGCGCAAGCGGGGCATTACTTAGTTATTTACAAGAAACCCAAATGAGGGTTTTGTCTCACATCGATAAGCTAAAAAGATATGTAGTGGACGAGTATATGGCAATGGACCTTTCCACTAGGCGAAATCTTGAGCTAACGGAAAACATGCGTACAAACGACAAAAAAGGTAGCCTCCTAGAAGTACTAGACAAGACCCAAACCTCTATGGGAGGACGAAAACTAAAGGACTGGATCCATCAGCCACTAATAGAAGTAGAGCATATTAACGATAGATTAGATGCAGTAGGGGCCATTTTAGAAGATGTGTCCCTTCAGCTTAAATTAGAGAATGATTTGAAAAACATCTATGATTTAGAGAGATTAATCAGTAAAATTTCTTTTGGAAATTGCAATGGAAGGGATTTTCTATCTTTAAAAAATTCCCTATGTATGATTCCTTCTCTAAAAGAGACATTGTCTCAGTTAAATAGCGATTATCTACAAAAATTAAATAATGAATTAGACCTTTTAGAAGATGTTCGGGATTTAATTGAAAACAGTATTTATCCTGAACCACCTATTAGCGTAAAAGAAGGAAATATTATACGCACTGGTTATAATGAAGAAGTAGATTACTATAGAGGTATTAATGTATCTGGGAAAGATTTTATTTTAAATCTTGAAAATGCGGAAAAAGAAAAGACGGGCATAAAATCTTTAAAGATAAAATTTAATAAAGTCTTTGGCTATTATATCGAAGTGACGAAGACCAATTTAGATTTAGTGCCAGAAAATTACATCCGAAAACAAACATTAGCCAATGCAGAACGGTACTATACAGAAGAACTAAAGGAAATTGAGGACAAAATTTTAAATGCAGAAGAAAAGGTAATTGACTTAGAGTATGAAGTTTTTCAAGTAATACGTAAAACCGTCTTAGAAAGTGTACAAAGAATCAAAAAATCTGCAGAATTCATCTGCATTATTGATGTGCTCTTCTCCTTTGCAAAAATCAGCTACGAAAACAATTATGTAATGCCTGTTGTCCACTCAGGAGACGAAATACTAATCTACGAAGGTCGCCATCCTGTGGTAGAAAATATGATGGATAAAAAAGACTTTGTGCCCAATTCTGTGTCATTAGACTGTAGAGATAATCGAATGCTTCTTATTACTGGCCCGAATATGGCTGGAAAGTCTACTTTTATACGCCAGGTAGCTATTATCACTTTAATGGCTCAAATAGGCTGTTACGTTCCAGCAGAAAAGGCAAAGATCGGAGTTGTTGACCGAATCTTTACTAGAGTAGGGGCTTCTGATGATTTAGCATTAGGTCAGAGTACCTTTATGGTAGAGATGAGCGAAGTTTCAAATATATTAAAAAATGCCACTTCTAATAGCTTGATTATTTTAGATGAAATTGGAAGAGGGACGAGTACTTTTGATGGGCTAAGCATCGCTTGGTCTGTTGCAGAGTATATACACGATAAAGAAATCATCGGTGCAAAAGCTCTATTTGCAACTCATTACCATGAGCTAACCCAATTAGAAACTTTATTAGAAGGGGTTAAAAACTACTGCATCAAAGTTCAGGAAAATGAAGAGGGAGTAATTTTCTTAAGAAAGATCATCCCAGGAAGCGCAGACCAAAGCTATGGCATCGAAGTAGCGAAACTAGCAGGCCTTCCACAACAAGTAATCTTTAGAGCAAGGGAAATCTTAATGGACTTAGAAAGCAGCGAAGACGCAAAAGTCCCACCAAGAAAGACAAAAGAACTCCAGCACTCAAAAGAAGAGGTTAACCTCTTTAATTACCAAGACAAGCAAATCATAGAAGACCTAAAGGCCCTGCCAATAGAGGATATGAGCCCTATCGAGGTTATGAATTACGTGTATAATTTAAGAAAGAAAATGAACTAAGGTGGTAAGGTGGTAGGCGAAACCTTAAAAGGCAAAAAGTTGAAGGCGGAAAAACGGGCTCACCCATAGACGAGGTGTTTCTAGCGTCTTGCACTTGTCTCAAAAAGGAGTAGGAAACGACGCCCTCGTCGTTCCGCTCTCATAAATAACAAATGTAGGGGCGGACGACCCTGTCCGCCAGCAAAGCCAGTCTAAGTTTTTGACGTCAACCTCCTACCTCTAACTTCCAAAAAGGGCGGTGATTAAATGCCAATACAAGTTTTAGATCATGAAACGGCTGCTAAGATTGCGGCGGGGGAAGTGATTACGGATCCTGGTGCTGTCATTAAGGAGCTAGTGGAAAACAGCATCGACGCAGGCGCTACTCGCATTGATATTTCTATTATGGATGGCGGCAAAAAAGAAATTACAGTCATGGATAATGGCAGTGGTATTGTGTCTGAAGAAGTTTCCCTTGCCTTTGAACGCCATGCTACGAGTAAAATTCATACATTAGAGGACTTATATGAGCTTAACAGTTTAGGTTTTCGAGGAGAAGCTCTGCCTAGTATTGCTGCTATTTCAAGAGTATCTGTAAAGACTCAGTCCAGGAAGGAAGACTTAGGCAGCTATGTGAGAATTGATGGACATAAGACTCATATCATCCGTAGAAGCTTTAGTCCAGGTACGTCTATTGGCGTAGAGGACCTCTTTTACAATACTCCAGCTAGATTAAAACACATGAAAAAGGCCAATGAGCTTTCAAAAGACATTATACGGCTAGGGGAGAATTTAGCCTTGTCTCACTCAGAGATTTCTTTTTCTTTCACTGTAGATGGAAAAACTGTCCTAAAGACTCCAGGAGATGACAATCTACACAACTGCATTTACAGTATTTTTGGAAGTGAATTTGGCGATTCCCTAATAAACATTGACTACCAAAACAAACCCTTGAGTATATCTGGCTTTTTAGGAAAGAGCAATTACACTAAAAGCAACCGGAAATACCAGTACACTTATATTAACAATCGTTATGTAAAAGATACAAAAATTTCTAGGGCAATTGAGGAAGCTTATGAAAATTCAATCTAAAGTGAATTATGAAGAGTATTATTCATTGCAAAATGATATAAAAGAAAATCAACAAAGGATAGGTGAAACGATTTTAATAATCGCTAAACATACAGATTGTCCAAA
>CAZVEI010000102.1:0-2148 GCA_964626295.1 uncultured Alkalibaculum sp. | reverse complement strand
CTTATGAAAATTCCATTATGATCAATCAACACCCTGTATTTGTTGTTAATATTAGCATCCCTCCTCATATGTTAGATGTGAATGTTCATCCTTCAAAGACTAAAATAAAAATACTAAATGAGAGCTTGATTTTTCTTCTTATTAAAGATGGGATTCGAAAAACGTTAAGAGAAAGCGCTACAGTAAAAGAAATCACTCCTAAAGTAGAAAAAGTCTACACAGAGGACAAAAATATCGTACAACAAGAAATAAGTCCTCTTTTAGTGCAAGAAGTACAAAATAAAGTTGAAGTACTACAGAAAAAGGCTCCTCAAATAAGCAGTAGCTCTCCTCAACCTTCTAAAAAAGAAAATGTAGGAGAAACAAAGCCTCAAAGAAAAGAAAAGGATTTGTTTTTACCTATAAAAGAAGAAAATCAAAATAAAGACCCAATACAAAATAAACCCTCATCAAGAGAAGTACCAAAAGTTCATCGTGAATTTGCAGATTACTTTAAACACACCCACGTAGTAGGACAATTGTTTAATACTTACATTTTATTTGAAGGGGAAGATTTTATCCTTCTTGTGGATCAACACGCCGCCCATGAGAGAGTTCTCTTCGAAAATCTCTTTAAAAAAGTAAAAAGCGGAGACAAACTTACTCAGCAAGTGATTCCCGTTAATATAAAATTGCCTCCTAGTGATTACGCTCTTCTTATGAACAATGTAGACGTATTTGAAAACATTGGTTTTGAATTTGATGAGTTTGGAGACAATACCATCGCTTTACGCGGTGTTCCAATCTTTTCGAATAAAGTACAAGACAGCAGTTTGCTTTTAGACATCCTTCAAGAAGTGGACAAGAAGGTCGACGTAAAAAAGGTAGATGCTTTTCAAGAATTGGTTATTAGAACGGCCTGCAAAAAGGCCATTAAGGCCAACAAAAAATTAAGTCCACAAGAAATTACTTCATTAATGGACTCTTTGATTGCTTGTGATTATCCCTTTACATGTCCTCATGGAAGGCCAGTTGTAGTAAAGCTCACAAAATACGAGTTTGAAAAGCAATTTAAAAGAATCCAATAGGAGAAAAAAATGAAAAATAAATTGATCGTTTTAGTAGGCCCCACAGCATCTGGAAAGACAGATATGGGAGTTCGTCTGGCTAAAAAAATAAATGGTGAAATTATCTCTGCTGATTCGATGCAGATTTATAGATACATGAAGATTGGTACAGCAAAGCCTAGTTTAGAGGAAATGGGCGGAGTTCCTCATTATATGATAGATAATATAGAGCCTGATGAAGAGTTTTCTGTGGCGGGTTTTCGTGAGTTAAGCGAAAAATATATTGAAGACATTTTATTGAGAAATAAAAGGCCGATGGTAGTAGGGGGGACAGGTCTTTACGTAAATTCTTTGACGAAACCCTGGAATTTTTCAAAGACTGAGCCAAACGAAGGGCTTCGAAAGGAATTAGAAACTCTTGCAGAGGAAAAAGGAGCTTATTTCCTTCATGATTGTTTAAAAGAAGTAGACCCTATTTCGGCAGAAAGTATCCACCCCAATAACGTAAAAAGAGTAATAAGGGCATTAGAAGTGTACAAGACGTCTGGGAAAACAAAATCACAATTAGATCAAGAATCTATGGAAAATGAACTGAAATACGAGCCTATTCTTTTAGGATTATCCATGGAGCGAAGCACCTTATACGCTCGAATTGAGCTTAGAATTGATAAAATGATAGAAGCCGGTTTAATAGAAGAAGTAAAAAGCCTTTTAGATATGGGCTACAGCGAGGATTTAGTCAGTATGCAAGGCTTAGGCTATAAAGAAATCGTAAAATACCTAAAAGGCCAGTACACACTAGAAGAAGCCACAGAAATCCTAAAAAGAGATACAAGGCACTTCGCCAAAAGACAACTAACATGGTTTAGAAGAGATGAGCGAATTAAGTGGTTTAAGATAGAGAATTATCCGTCGCTAGATGAACTAGAAAGAGATATGCTGCATTATTTAGAGGAAAGTGGAATTACTAATTTTTAACAATAGTTAAACGATTGTTGAGCAATGGTTAAACGATGGTTGAACAGTAGTTTTTGACCCGAGCTACTGCTTTGTCATCCTTGAGGAGCTTGCGACGAAGGATCTTATTTACCTCGCCTAAAGG
>CAZVEI010000101.1:4744-6611 GCA_964626295.1 uncultured Alkalibaculum sp. | reverse complement strand
AGACCACAAAAGCGGCCGAGGCAATCTGCATCTGATTATGGTATAATAATATATCGAGACAAGGATATTATAAAATGATTTCGAAATTCACTTTTTACTTTATAGATGAAATTTATAGGAGGAAATTATGCAAATTCAAATTAATGAAGGACGCACAATAACAGTAAAAAATAACTCTGACAAAATATTAGAAACCATATACGACAATACTATTGTAAAGGGAATCAATATAAAATATCTAGTAGTAGACGGTCTTCCTGTATACAATAATTTTCCACAGTTCATAGCCAGTAATGCAAAGGTCATAAAAAACATAAAAGTAATCACTCATAGCATACCAAATCTCATAAAAAACACTTTGTTTAGAACAGAAACATACATAAAAGAACTACTAAAGACACTAGAAACCTTTATAGATGAATACGAAGAGATCTCAAAAGAAAGCGCAGAAGAATTTACTAGAATACTAACCGAAGACATCAATCTAATAAAACAAACCCAAGCCTACATAAATATCCTAGTACCCGAAGAAGACACTATAAGACAATACAGCCTATGGGAAATCTATACTGCACAAGTAAAGAGATTGTCTGATTTAGGCTTATTTTTAGAAAAAACAAAAGAAAAGGATAAAAATCAGAAATATATTCAAACACTGAAAGAAATATTAGATACATTAGAAGAGATAAAAAGAGCTGCCGAGTTTATTGGAAGTTATATCGCTCTATATGCTAACTAAATAATTGCTTAAACATAAAATTGAATGAATCAGGAATACTAGAATACTGTAAACTTAATATTAACAGTAATTATTATTTTTTAGACCTAAGCTGCTACCACGTCGTTCAGAGTGCAAGCTTCTAGGGACTAAAGAAGGCGCCAAAAGGCGCTTTTTTTTACGCTATTATTGCAGCGTTTAAATCTTTCATTAATGCTTCTACATCGATTCCGTGTGCTCCAGCACCTTGTTCGATATTTTCAAATCTTGCAGCCATACATCCAAAACAGTGCATTCCATATTTTTCATAAACTTTCACAGTTTCAGGGTACTTTTCAACAGAACTTAGAATATCCATATCTTTAGTAATTTTCATTAAGCTCACCTCCATAAAATATATGATAATACAATGACTAAATAATATCTATACCTTTTTATGAAAAATTGCTACAATTTAAATTACGGTGTTTGCTAAAAGTCTATTTATGTGTATAATATAAAGTATAGAGTAGATGTTGATAAGTGGGGTGATGTAATGGTTTTCAATAAAACAGTACTTAAAAATAAATCTGGACTACATGCAAGACCTGCTTCTTTATTAGTCGAATTAGCCAATAAATTTAAAAGCGAAGTTTTTATAAAAAAAGGTAATATGACTATAAATGCAAAAAGTATTATGGGCGTAATGACTCTTGGAGCAGCTCGTGGCACAGAGATAATAATAGAAGTAGACGGATCAGATGAAGAGGAAGCGTTAAAGGCGATAATTGGATTAATCGACAGTAACTTTAATGAAGAATAATAAGATTCACAATAACTCATATAAACGAGTCAATGTGAGAATGCTAAAAAGATAACTTTAGGTCTGCCTAGAGTTTTTTTGTCTGCCTATCTGTATATTTATATTTATTAACTTGAAATGATTAAAACTGTGCTATAATATGCAAATGAGTAGTTAGTACCTAGGGACGAGACCTATACTAAAGTAGTGTATTTTCTATAAAATAGGCAATCATAACCTCGACCTAAAAGGGTGGAGGTTATCTGTCATAAATAGAGTAGAATCTAAATAACTATGGTCATACACATTATAGTAAAATGTAAATTTTAAGGAGAATTTTGCTATATGAGTAAACCTAAGCTTCCTGT
>CAZVEI010000101.1:0-4734 GCA_964626295.1 uncultured Alkalibaculum sp. | reverse complement strand
ACTAGATAAAATAAATTATTTAGCAAAGAAGAAAAAAGAAACAGGATTGACTCTAGAGGAACAAAAGGAACAGGATGTTCTTAGAAAAGAATACCTTGAAAATTTTAGAAAAGCCTTTAGAAAACAGTTAGACAATATTGAAATCGTCGATTAAAGTAAAACCTAAGACCATATACTAAAGCAAGAAGGAAAGGAGAATACCATGTCAGATCATAAAGAATTAGAAAAACTATTAGTCAAGAGATACGACAATGCATGGAGAAGATTGGAAGGTAATGAAAAACAAGTAGCCATGGACTTTAGCGAATCTTATAAAGAGTATTTAGATACTTGTAAGACGGAAAGAGAAGCTTCTCTTCACTCAGCAAAAATGGCAGAAGAAAAGGGTTTCCGTTCCATTGACTACTATATTAAGAACCATAAGAAACCAGAGCCTGGAGACAAAATATACGGCTTATTTAAAGATAAAACAGTTGTTTTGTTTGTCATAGGAAAGGAAAACTTCGAAAGTGGTTTAAATATTGTAGGAGCTCATGTAGATGCACCTCGATTAGATTTAAAGCAAGCTCCTTTATATGAAGATACAGAATTAGCTTTTTTTAAGACTCATTACTACGGAGGCGTAAAAAAATATCAGTGGATCACTATACCATTAGCATTACATGGAGTTATTGTTAAACAAGATGGAACAAAAATTACTGTAAACATTGGGGAAGACGAAAAAGACCCTGTGTTTTATATTACTGATTTATTACCACATCTTTCAAAAGAGCAAAACGGAAAGAAAATTAGCGAGGCTATAACAGGAGAACAACTAAATATTCTAGTTGGAAGCATTCCAATGGATGATGAGGATATTAAAGACAGCGTCAAACTCAGTATTTTAAAATTACTACATGAAAAATACGATATTAAAGAAGAGGATTTTGCTTCTTCAGAATTAGAGATTGTACCTGCAGCAAAAGCTAAAGATATTGGATTTGATAGAGGCTTAGTTGGAGCCTACGGTCACGATGATCGAGTATGTGCTTTTACTGCTTTAGAAGCCCTTTTAGACATTGAAGCTCCTGAGAGAACTTGTGTAACGATTTTAGCAGATAAAGAAGAAATTGGAAGCGTTGGTAATACAGGAATGACTTCTAAGTATTTTGAAAACCTAGTAAGTGAGTTAATTCATTTATCAGGGGTGGGTAAAGCTGATTTGGTTTTAAGAAGATGTCTTATGAACTCTAAATTCTTATCTGCTGATGTAAATGCAGCTTATGATCCAAATTACCCTACAACTCACGATAAGCTAAACGCTGCTTATATTGGCAAGGGCATTGTGCTAACAAAATATACAGGCTCAAGAGGAAAAAGTGGAAGCAACGACGCCAGTGCAGAATTTGTGGGCGAAGTGAGAAGGATTTTTAATGAAAATGATATTTGTTGGCAAATGGGAGAACTAGGAAAAGTTGATGAAGGTGGTGGTGGAACCATCGCTTATATTCCAGCAGAATACGGTATGGATGTTATAGATGTGGGCGTAGCTTTACTAAGCATGCATGCTCCATATGAAATTGCCAGTAAAGCAGACATTTATATGGCTTATAAAGCTTATAAGGCTTTCTTTTATAGCAATTACGAATACTAAGCGTGGCTTAGAGTCACATCTTTAGAGTCCGTTCTATGTTGTAAGTAATTGAAGTATTAATAACGTTGGAGGGAAAAACGTAAGCCACTAGTAGTGACATCTATGTGGGCGAAGAAATTTCGCCCTTAAAATTTTATGTTTTATTGTTTTACTGAAAGGTTTTATATAGAACTTATAACGTGAAACGTAGAACTACTAAGGTGGTGCAATGATGAAAATATATGGACTAACAGGTAGTATTGCTACAGGAAAAAGTGCCGTTTCTAATATTCTCAAGGAATATTGCAATGTCAATATTATCGATGCAGATTTCCTCGCTCGCAAGGCTGTAGAGCCAGGTGGCACTGGTTTAGAAAAGATTATAGAAGAATTTGGCTCTAGCATCCTTTTCGTTGACGGTACTCTGAATCGGAAAAAGTTAGGTGATATTGTATTTGGCAATAGCCAAGCCATTAAAATCTTAAATAATATTATACATCCAGAGGTGGCTAAGCTATATCATAAGGCAGTAGATGAATATAGAAAGCAAGGCTGTAAAGCTATCGTTTACGATTGCCCTTTGCTTATAGAAGAAAATCTCATAAATACTGTAGATGAAGTGATTTTAGTAGTTGCTAACGAAGATGTCCAATTAGAGCGATTAATGGGCAGGAATAATCTTACGGAAGATGAAGCGAAAAAGAGAATTGATTCCCAAATGAAGATCAAAGATAAGATTCCCTATGGGGATTACATAATTTATAATGATGGAGATTACGAGGAATTAAAAGATGCAGTGGTTTATTTGTGGAAAAAAATGCTTGATTAGTTGGACGGGAAAAACTTAAAAGCTGACTGCAGAACTCTTTTTTTAAGCGAGATCCTGTGAGAACGACGCCTCGTTTTTCTGATCAATACATAAAGGGGATACATATTTAAATGTATCCCCTTTATCTGTTTAAAATCGTTCGCTCCCCCTCTAGGATGACAAGTGCGCTTTAACCTTATTTGCTGCTCCAGTCATCCTGAACACAGCGAAGGATCTAACTATGATCAGTTAAGAATTGAATTTATCTTATTAATAATGTGTTGATGTTGATAGTTAGTTTACTGAGATCCTTCGTCGCAAGTTCCTCTGGATGACCTAAGCAGTGACTAGGGTCATTTTATAGGAAGTACAACGTATGCTGACGATTATATTACTTGTTTCATAAGAATTTTATTCTAAAAATTTTTAGTGAATAATAAAAAATGAACACTGAGCATTGAATAGTACAAATATGCAGCGATTGGTTACGCTTATCATATATTGTATTTATTATTCATTGTTCACTGTTTTTTGCAACGTAAGCTGCATATTTGGTGCGAAGGAGGGGACTTGAACCCCTATGGGAAAACTCCCACATGCCCCTCAAGCATGCGCGTCTGCCAGTTCCGCCACCCTCGCACTTGTAATGATTGAGTACCTAAATTATTATAAAGGTTTAAGAGACAAAATTCAACCCTTTTTTCTCGAAGAGGCAAGTTGGAAAATTGCAAGTTTTATTTTTGACTTAACTATTATTTACATCCATTTTATATGAACTAGAAACTCTTTGCCCCATGAGGCTTGCCCAAACACTGAACGCTGGCAGCTGATTACTGGCGTTTAAAGAGCTTTTTTAGTATAATAAATGCTATACGAAATAGAAGAGGATGAATAACTATGAAGATTAATGTTGTAAACGTAGGGCTTATGGATTACTCTCAGGCCTTGAAAATACAGGAAAATTTAAGAGAACTTCGAGTAGATGACAAAATAGAGGATACCCTACTCATTGTAGAGCATCCAGCAGTACTGACACTTGGAGTAAAGGGTAAAGAGGAAAATATACTGGTATCGGAAGAATTTCTACAAAGCAAAGGTGTAGACGTAGTTCGATTAAATCGAGGCGGAGATGTAACTTATCACGGTCTAGGTCAAATTGTAGGATATCCCATTTTTCATTTAAAAAACTATAACAAAGACGTTCGCAAATTTGTTTGGAGAATAAAAGAAACCTTTATTCGAATGTTACAAGAAGAGTATAATATCGAATCCTACGGCCTCGATGGAGAACACACAGGAGTATGGATTGGTAATGACAAAATCACAGCTATAGGCATATCTATCAGTAAAATGGTAAGCATGCACGGCTTTGCCTTTAATGTAAACACTAATTTAGAGCACTTTGATTGGATTTACCCTTGTGGATTTAAAGAAAAAGGAGTCATCTCTCTAGGAAAGCAATTAGGTCATCCTATGGATATGGATCAATTAAGACAAAAAACAGTAAAATATTTTTGTGAGCTATTTGAAGTAGAACCAACATTTACAAGCTTAGAGAAAATTATAAGTAAAATATAAGTATAAAGTATAAGTAAAAGGAAGCACAAATTATAAGAAGTATGTAAAAAACAAATAAATCTATCGAAAAAGAGTGGCTGAAATAAATAAATGTGTTTATTTCAATAATTTTTTCACAAAGTGTGGTAGTAATTGTATTTATTTGATATAATTAAATTGCTAAAAAAAAAATAAAAGGAGTGTTGCTAAATGAATATAAAGCATTCTACCTTTAAAGGTGGAATTCACCCACCAGGATGTAAGGAGCTGACAAAGGGCAAGGCATTAGTGCAAGCAAAAGCTCCTGAAACCGTTGTCATTCCCATGCTTATGCACTCAGGGTCTCCAGCAAAACCCTTAGTTAAAAAGGGGGATTATGTAAAGGTTGGACAATGCATAGGGGAACCTACTGGATTCGTATCTGCTATGGTTCATTCAAGTGTCTCTGGTGAAGTTATTGCTGTTGAGCCAAGACTTCATCCCAAAGGTCAGAGAATCCTATCTGTGGTCATCAAATCCGACATGAAGGATACTCTCTACGAAGACATAAAGTCAAAAGGTGATTTAGAGAGTTTATCCCCTGAGGAGATCAAGCAAATTGTCATGGAGGCTGGTATTATCGGAATGGGCGGAGCAGCATTTCCTACTCATGTGAAGCTTACCCCGAGAAAAGGAAAAACAGTAGAACACCTCATTTTAAATGGTGCGGAATGTGAACCTTTCTTGACATGTGACGATTATATGATGACAAATCATG
>CAZVEI010000100.1:0-6621 GCA_964626295.1 uncultured Alkalibaculum sp. | reverse complement strand
AATCAGAAGATGCAGATAAAATTCTAGGGCTTAATATGGGAGCAGATGATTATGTGACAAAACCTTTTAATTCCTTAGAGTTAATGGCTAGAGTAAAGTCACAAATGCGAAGGTATACTCGCCTAGGAAGCATTGCCCCGAAAGCTAGTGTGTTGCGTACTGGGGGTTTAGAATTAGACACCGAGGCTAAGGAATTCACCGTAGATGGAGAAGCAGTTAAATTGACGGCTACAGAATACGGCATTTTAGAATACCTTATGGAAAACATAGGGAAAGTATTTTCTTCCAATCAGATTTACGAGAGAGTCTGGAAAGAAATCTCCTATGGAGTAGAAAACACAATCTCTGTTCACATTCGAAGAATTCGAGAGAAAATCGAAATCAACCCGAAGGAACCAAAATACTTAAAGGTGGTGTGGGGCATTGGATACAAAATCGAAAAACTTTAGTCTATTTGGTTTATTTAAGTTCTTGTTAGTACTCATTATGATCGCTAGTATACTTGTATTATTTCCCACGGGAAGTTATTTAAGGGACTTAGGTACTGCTAAAAAATACAATGAATCTGATAGGTTCCAAGAAATGTACAATGATTTAATACACAATATAATAGAATACTACGTAATTTTAAAAACGGAAGATAATATCAAATCTACAAGAGAAGATTTACGCAATAATATGATACAAGAGCACTATGGCGTTTCAGAGGAATATGCCAGTGCTGAAGGGATTACAATTGATCGAACGTTTGTCGAAGATGAGGTGGATTCACAAATACAGGATAAATTGAACCGATTCTATAGAATTAACAAAAATCTTTCTAGAAACGTAAACTTTCTATACTATATAGAGAATCTTGAGACTAATGAAGTTTACATGAATGTAGATGAAAAGAATCCCATAGAATTTTTGAAAAGTCAAACAGGCTACACCTATTATGATCAGTACCGAGCAGATAATAACAGCAATTACAATTATAATGATAGTATTTCGGATATGTTAAAGAGTACAGATTACCGAATTCATACTGCTGTCTACAAATCTCTCCATATGGGAGACGAGTTCTTTATAGAAGGGGCAGAATTTAATAAGGACTTGAGTATTTATCCAAAGGTGCGATGGATATTTATTCTTGCTGTTATTGCTTTCCTACTGAGTTTAGCAATCTTGATAAAAATTATAGGTAGAGATAGCAATGGAAATTTAATTTCTAGATCTATCGAGGTATACAATGAAATACAAATCATAATATCGTTGGTGGCCATGGCTATTTTAAGCCTTCTTGTAGATTTTGTCTTTACTATAGGCTTAGGGGATATTTTGCCTGAGATTTACCGAGAGGACGTTTTATTATCAATATATATGAATGTGTTTTTATTATTAGGTTTGTCGTTTCTAAGACAACTGAAGGATAAAAGCTTATTGACAAACACCATAACCTACCATTTGTTTAAAGTATGTTTTCGAACGAAGTTCTTCATGGGTATTCTATTGTCTTTAGTAGTATATGTAGTAGTTAATGGCATCATTGTAATCCTTATGTTTGCTAGTGGAAGTGAAATTATTGCCATTGGTGTCTTTTTGGGCTTTGTGGCCTTTAATATATACGCCTTTTTATATGTGCAAAAAACCCTTAGCTCCCTAGAAAAGATTATGAATATGACAAAGGAGTACTCTCAGGGGAATGATGTAGGAAGATATAGTGTAGAAGATATTACCGTTCCATTTAGGGGATTTTACGAAGATATTGTGCGAATTAAAGATGGAATGAAAGAGGCAGTAAATAATGCCATTAAAGGGGAAAGGTTAAAGACAGAGTTAATTACAAATGTATCTCATGACTTAAAAACCCCTCTTACATCTATTATCAATTATGTGGACCTTTTAAAACGAGAAGATTTGCAGAGTGAAAATGCAAGAGAATACGTTAATATACTAGAAGAGAAATCCAATAGACTAAAGCAATTAATTGAGGATTTATTAGAGGCTAGTAAGGCATCGAGTGGAAATCTAAATCTAGAGCTACAAATTCTAAACCTTAATGAACTAGTGCAACAAGCTGTAGGAGAATACGAGGATAAACTTAAGGAGAACAATATAGAAATTAGGACAAATACCTTAGCAGAGGATATCTTTATACAGGCAGATGGCAAACATATGTGGCGGATAGCGGAGAACTTGTTTACCAATGTCATAAAATACGCTATGCCTTATACTAGAGTGTACATTGAAACAGATGTAGGAGATGGTTATGGAAGAATTACTATGAAAAACGTGTCTTCTAACCCATTAGATATCAGCCCGGAGGAATTAACTCAGCGCTTTGTACGAGGAGAAGAATCTAGGACTACGGAAGGCTCAGGGCTAGGATTATCTATAACACAAAGCTTAACTACCATTCAAGGAGGTAAATTTGCTATTCATATAGATGGGGATTTGTTTAAAGTAGTAGTCGCTATGCCCTTGCAACAATAGGTGAACAGTAGTTAAAAAATTGTTGAGCTATGGTTAAATGATAGTTTAAATGCCTATATCATAAAAAGGATTCATATAATATAATGAAGGTATTAAATATATGAAAAGGTGTGGTAAATGATGTGGACTCGTGCAGAATTAAAAACTAGAGCGAAAAACGTATTAAAATCTACCTACTGGAAATCCTTTTTAGTCAGTATTATTTTAGCCATCATAGGAGGCTCTGGAGGTGGATCATCTTCTCTAAGAGCCCAGATGGGTGGAGAGACTGGTACAAATCTCTTCGATGAGTATGGTTATAGCGGTAGCAGTTTAGATGGTTTTGGCAGTGATATACCTATAGACCCCCTTATAGATGGAAAGATGTTAGGGTTTGCCTTAGCGGCTTTTGGTATTATTGCACTAATTGTTCTTCTTGTAGGGATCGCTTTTCGAATTTTTCTAGGATACCCATTAGAAATTGGTGGACGAAAGTTCTTTGTACAATCTTCTAGATACAGTGCAGATTTAAACCACCTAGGCTATGGATTTACAAAGGGAAATTACCTAAGTATGGTAAAGACCATGTTTTTTAGAGACCTCTATACGTTCTTTTGGAGCTTATTATTTATTATACCAGGTATTGTAAAATACTACGCCTACAGCATGGTACCCTATATTTTAGCAGATAATCCTCAGATGGAAACAGATCAAGCGATTTCCATGAGCATGAGCCTAACCAAAGGCCATAAACTTAATATGTGGGTTTTAGACTTGTCCTTTATTGGCTGGTATATACTAGGAACACTTGCACTAGGAATCGGAACCCTATTCGTACTACCCTACGAAAACGCCACAAAGGCAGAACTTTACATAGAATTAAGAAAAGAAGCCATTGAATCAGGGCTCATATCGGCCTATGATTTAATTGAGAGTTAGCTGAATGTAAAAAGTCTATCGTAATGAGCAATCTTACGATAGACTTTCTTTTATAGTAATGATTAACAATCGTTACCTAGCACATTCTCCGCTTTGTCCTTTTAGGATGTCAATGCCGTGACCTAGAGCTGGTAAGATTACATCTAGAGCTTCGTTTACGGCTTTTGGGCTTCCTGGCATATTGATGATCAATGTCCTGCCTCGAATACCTGCAGCAGCTCTTGATAACATGGCTCGGTTTGTGATTTTCATGCTTTCTGCTCTTATAGCTTCAGGAATGCCTGGAGTTTCTCTTTCAATGACGTCTTTTGTAGCCTCTGGTGTAATATCTCGTGGAGAGAAACCAGTACCACCTGTTGTAAGAACTAAATCTAAATGTAGCTCGTCTGCCATTTGAATTAATGCACTACTAATAATTTCTCTTTCATCGGGAAGAATTTGGTATTCAAGTACTTCTCCGCCTATTTGGGCTACCCGTTCTTGTATAACTTTACCGCTTTGATCTTCTCTTTCGCCTTTATGACCTTTATCGCTAGCAGTTATAATTCCAACCTTTATCATTCGAAACACTCCTTTGGGTCTTTTACTTGTATTTTAGCATAAAGAGCCAATACTTGCTATGACCTTCTATAAGCAATAGTTCAACCATTGCTTAAGGATTGTTAAATAATTATTCATTCACTTGACATCCTTGTCTCTGTGAATTAAAATATAAGTATTAAGTATAATAACTCCGAGTCTCTCAACCTAAGGAATGCTATGGTTGCTTGACCGTGGGTAAGGTGGGAAACGACCTTGCCTTCCACATAGCTCAGAGAAAAAGATTTTTTGAGGATTTGAAAAGGAGAAGATATGACGATTTATTTTTGTACCTTTTTTACCTATTAATCTATATTCTCTTATTTTATTTCTTCAAGATATCTCGAGTTATTTATACATCTTGTAAACATTTACAAAGACAAGTGCAGAAAAGTGAAGCAGGATAAAATACGGGAGAAATCCTTAGATGGATGTGAAAAAAATGAAGGACCGATTTAATAGAGAAATAAAGTATTTGAGAATTTCAATTACAGAAAATTGTAATCTGAAATGTATATATTGCTCCCCTTCAGAAGGAGAACAATGTATAGAGGAACAGACAAAATACCTTACCGCAGAAGAAATTGAATTAGTAGTACGATCTATGGCTAAAATTGGCATATCAAAGGTTCGAATTACAGGTGGAGAGCCACTAGTTCGAAAAGATGCATGCGAAATCATCGAGAGAATTGCCAATGTGCCAGGTGTTAAGGATATTTCCCTGACTACTAATGGAATTATGTTAAACAAGATGGCAGAAAAGCTAAGGGCAGTAGGTTTAACTCGGCTCAATATTAGCTTAGACTCCTTAAAAGAAGAAAAGTTTTCCTACATAACTGGAGGAGGAAATTTAAAGGATACCATAGCCGGTATCAAAAAATCTCTAGCTGTAGGTTTGCAACCTGTAAAAATTAATACTGTTTTAGTAAAGGGAATCAATGACGATGAAATTGACTCTTTTATAGAGTTGACTAAGGACATGCCTTTACAAGTTCGATTTATAGAGCTTATGCCTATTGGACCTTACGGAGAGGCTAACGCAGATAAAATTATCCCAAATGAAGACATCATTAAAGCTCATCCTCAATTAGTATTTGATTATAAGAGCAACAAAGGTCAACCAGCGACCTATTATACAATAGATGGTTACAAGGGAAAAGTAGGGTTTATTAGCCCTATGAGCCATAAATTTTGCTCAACATGTAATCGAATTCGAATGACTAGTGATGGCAAACTAAAACCTTGTCTTGGAAATAATGGTGAAATTGACTTAATAGAAACGATTCGAAAATTTCCTGAAAAACTAGATGATTTAATACAGGATACGATTTTTAACAAGCCACAGGGGCATAATTTTGGAAAAGATTTTTCTTCTGTGAGAAGCATGAATAAAATTGGAGGGTAGTTATGGGCCTTACGCATATAGACGAAAAGGGCAATGCTAAGATGGTAGATGTTTCTGAAAAAGAAATCACCAAAAGAGAAGCCATTGCCATAGGCAAAATATCAATGAAATTAGAGACTTTAGATATGATTGTAGAGGGGAATGCACCAAAAGGTGACGTACTAGCTACAGCGCGAATAGCAGGAATTATGGGTTCCAAGAAAACCTACGAACTGATTCCCATGTGTCACAATATCCCCATAGATTCTGTCAAAGTAGAATTAAAACCAGATCGAGAGGAAAGCGTCGTAGAAATCACAGCCATAGCAAAATGCACCTACAAAACGGGAATTGAAGTAGAAGCATTAACTGCTGTTTCTATTGCAGCGCTAACTATATACGATATGTGTAAAGCAGTAGACAGAGGAATGGTCATAAGTGATATTACGCTGGTAAAGAAGACTGGTGGAAAGTCAGGAACATTTGAAAAGCAGGTGGTCAGGTAGTCAGCAAAACCTTAAAAGCGGAATGCTGAAAACTCACCTAAAGGCGAGCTAATGTAGGGGCAGACGACCCTGTCTGCCATCTGAAGAGATACCCTAGATTACAGGCGTAGGGAACGGTGCCCTCACCATTCCGGTTGATGACTATTTACTAACAATTGTTCAACAAAGGCTCAACTATTGTTAAAAGGACATGAATTAATAATTAAACTGGAGGTAAGACATGGCTAAAGTAACGGCTATTAATATAAGTGAAAAAAAAGGTGTTATAAAGACACCTATACCTGAAGGGGTTTTTATTGAAGATTTTGGCTTAAAAGACGATGCCCATGGTGGCAAGTGGCATAGACAAGTGAGTTTATTAGCGCAAGAGAGCATCGATAAGATGATCGCACTAGGCGTAGAAAATCTTGACGCTGGTAAATTTGCTGAGAACTTAACTACAGAAGGCTTAGAATTGCATACTTTACCTGTTGGCACAAAATTGCAAATAAGTGATGTACTCATGGAAGTCACTCAAATAGGAAAAGAATGTCACACAGGCTGTGCAATAAAACAACAAGTAGGAAAGTGCATCATGCCAACAGAAGGTATTTTTACAAAAATCCTAAAAGGTGGAGTTATTAGGCCTGGAGACAAAATTGAAATAGTTGAAAAATAAAAAGCGCCTTCGGCGCTTTTTATAATTCTAGCTTTAAACCAATAGTATCCAATCCATAATGAATTCTTTCAAATATAAATCCCAATGCAGACCAGACAGGC
>CAZVEI010000099.1:0-6657 GCA_964626295.1 uncultured Alkalibaculum sp. | reverse complement strand
TCCGCGCAATTCGGGTGAAACATAGGTATGGTTGATAATAACGCTACCATTATCAGTTGGCTGGTAGGTGATTTCTGCTATAGGATTGTCTTCGTTTTCTCCTAGGTAAAAACATTTATTGCCTTTCTTGAAATCAAAATTAGACATGATTAGCCCCCTTAAGTATTGTTAGTAAAGATATATTTACCCATTAAAAAAAGATCTCACGCATTTTAGAGCTAAATTTCCGGTTATTCTAAAGAATTTAATTTATAAACCCATGCTAAGTGTGGCTATGACTAATAGGAGATCAATTTCAAGAAATGTTACATAACTTAATTAAATGCCACATACTTTTTTATTGATGGTATGAAAAGATTCAAGAGTATCAATCGCCCTCAATGAATTTGCCATAGAAGATTTATGGGGATTATTAGCTATCTTCAAATTTTAGATTGTTAAGTAATGTGATATAATAAAATTTATAAGTAATGAAAGGAGATGTTCATTTTATGTATAGCAAGAAAATCTCAGATATTGTAACAAGCAGGGAGGTATGTGCAAAATAAATTTATGCATAGAGCCTCCCATAGGTTAGATTTAGACTTTAGGAGGAAATAAAATCGAATAATATTAACATGGAAAATATAGGACTTACTGAAAAATTTGTACAGGATTCTAAAATATATAAAGGTCTTTATATTGGCCGTGTTTCATCACAATATAAAAATGTATTTAAATTGATCACGGAAAAGTGCTTTTATACATAAATCTGCAGGCTCTTTGGATTGGAAAATTTACACTGTGTAGTGCAAGAAGCAGTTGAAAATGGTACTTTGTCAGCTGAAAGATTAGAAAGCTATTGGAAACTTAAAAAGGAAACTAGATACGAAGGCTTGAATTCTAAAATGATTGAAAAAAAAAGTGAGTGAAATGTTTAGTGGTATGGACGGAATGAAAAACGCTAGGAAATATATCAAGGAACAGAACAAAAAGAAAAGAAGATGAAATTCTAATAGTATTAAACTTGAAAATTTGTTAATAGCTTAGGATACAATTCCTAAGCTATTTTCAGCGAAAAATTAAGATTTCCTTAAGATAATTTTTAAGAGTTCTTTAATTCTTTATATCATAATGAATATATCAATTAAATACACGGAGGTACATATTATGCAAAAATGTCATTTATATATAGTTCTAACGAGAACTAATACTGCAATATCTAAGCTCATACATATTTTTAAAGGGGACGAATATACTCATGCGGCCATATCTTTAGATATAGAACTTAATCATATGTACAGTTTTGGAAGAAGGAATACATATAATCCCTTTATTGGAAGGTTTAAAAAAGAAGATATCAATGAAGGCGTATATAAACTATGTAACACATTACCAGGTGCAATAATTGAGATAGAGGTATCCATAGAGGAGTATAATAAGGTAAAAGAGTTGTTAGAGCATTTTATTGCCAATAGCCACTTATATAAATATAACTATAAGGGGCTTTTGCACAGTTTGTTAAACAAGCCTGCTTACAGTGATTACAGTTTCTTATGCTCAGAATTTGTATATCACATTTTGAAGGAAAGTGGCATTGCAGATCTTAAAATATCAAGAAATCTGGTTAGACCACAAAACTTACTAAACATAGAGGGTAATATGTTTTATAAAGGAAACCTTAAAGCAGTAAAATTATCGAAAGATAACTGGGGCCCAAATTTAGATAGAATAGAGAATTTGAGCGTTTTTCGTGGGGTCTAGAAATATGCACGAATCATTGATTCAAACAAACACTGTATTATAAATTGTGGGCATTTTTCAATAGATTGTCGAGAAATGCCCCTGTTGGTCTAAAAGCGGCTGGAATCGTCTTTACTAACTATAATGATAAAGAGATTTTGATTTTTTCTTTTACATATTTATTTTAATGTAATTGAAGGCAAATTGCTTAAATTATTGCCTTCACTTTCATCTGGAAGGGATTTTAAATATTCGTTTCCCTTTCTCGTTGAGATAGCAACTCCCTGAATACCACCCTGTTTTGCAAGTTTGATACTCTCATCTTTATCTATAACCTGTCCATCGGATAATTTATAACCAACGACACTTCCATTTTTCTTTACTAGTGCAACAATTTGTTTTGCATCCGGATTAGGATTGGGGATATCTTTGAGGGCCATCATTGGTAGCTTTGATATATTACTGTTATTATTATCCATCTATTGTTTCCTCCAATTTACGTAGTAATTTTAGCAAACTCATAATGTAAGATATAGTTTGCCAATAAAGTAAAAAAATATACTGGCAAGCATTGCTTATTTATAAAAAGTTTATTACTTATTATTGGATATATGATAAAATAAAAGTTAAGAGATATTTTCCATACTTAAAGTACCTGTACTTGAGGAACTCCTCAAATCGATGTTTGAAGGTAAAGTTATTTTGTATATATAAGTTGAGATATTGTAATTAAAAAGCTATTCTAAGTATAATTTTATATAAAAAGAGGGGATACATATGAAAATTGCAATAACTGCTAATGGAAATACATTAAAGAGTCTAGTTACAGAAGAATTTGAGAAAAGTGAGTATTTATTGATTGTAGAAACAGATGACAATAGTTACGAATATTATGATAACAGTACTAATCTAGACGATGATGGCATTACTATGGCTACAAAAATTATTAAGGGAAATTGTGAAGCGGTTATTACAGGAAGTATTGAGGAAAAGGCATTTGAAGAAATAGCTGGAGCTCAAGTTACTCGTTATTTTGGTTCAAAACATAATGTGGAAGAAGCCCTTCATTTAATGGACTCTAACAAATTAGATATTACACGAGATTTTAAAGGTGCAGAGGATAGGCCCGATAGGCATCATCATGACACTTGCGATTGTGGAGAAGATGATGAATAGCAATTATAAATAATTCACAAAGAATATACCTACATCTAGGAGTTGTAGGTATATTCTTATTTGTACGTTTTTACTTCTTAAATAATACAATACATCTATATAGACTTTAAAACGTGCTATTGTAGGTTTTAGAATTGACATGTTAGGCTTAAACAAAACTCCAAATATATTGCCTCAAATCAATAAATACTATATTAAACTCAATGTATTATTAACAGTGAGGTGTTCTTATGAAACAAGGTTCAATAACATTTTTGAAAATTATGTTACAAAGCCCTTTAAGCCTCTAGAGCTTTTGGCAAGAGTTAATTCACAACTTAGAAGATACACAAAGTATATGAATATGCCTGAAAGAGAAGTTATCCTAAAATAGGAAAACTCTTTCAAGAAAACAGTTCTAATCCATTAGAGCGAGGAGATAATGAAGAAATAGGCCATGAGGACATAGAAACAATTTATGAATTTTATGTAGTACTGGATTATGATGACAATGGAGAGTTACATATAAATGAAGTAAAGGGCTTAAGTAACACATTTTTTCACAATGAAATAGTTCAAAAGGCTTGGGAGAGGCAAGAAAAATATGCACCTGTAGGAAACTATCGTGCTCTTAAAAATGTAGTGTTTATCTATGGCATTCAGAAGGAAGTATATAATAGTAATTCTGGAGACGACTACGACCGAATCGCAAATTATATGGAGGTATAGATATAATTATATGGGCCTTATATATAATATATTTAATATGCCTGTATCCAATCAAAATCGCTTTTTCTGTTCGGAATTTGTATATCATATTTTGGAAGAAAGCAATATAATAAATTTAAATATCTCTAGAAACTTAGTTCGTCCACAAAACTTTTTGCATATAGGTGGAAAGATTATATTTACAGGTGATTTGAAAATGTTGAAATTACAAGAAAATATTATACATATATATACCACTTGAAGCATTCAGTTTAATGTCGAGAAAACGTTAAATCTTCAAGTGATTTACAGATTGATTAATAAAACTGGGAAACACGTGTGCTTAAGTATAAAAAAGTGCTCAATGTCTCTTCTGGCAAAATGAAGCTACAGGGATAGCTAATGCTAGTGACAAAAATATAACTTAGTGAATAAGTTGAAATTATATATGACATATACTTAATGTTAATGTAAAATAAGAGTATAATATAATTTTTATTATACAAAATGAGCCTTAATATTGTTTATATCTAGCTCAGACAAATTCATGTCTCTTGTAGCATAGTACAATGATCAAGGGATAGTAAAATAATTGTGAAAGAGGAGATAGAAATTGAAATACTGTATACTTATGGGAAGCCCGCGTAAGGATGGGAATACATACCAGTTATTAAAACCTTTTATAGAGGAACTTGAACAAAATCAAGTAGAATATGAAGTGATTTGGCTTTACGATAAACATATTGAATCTTGCATAGCCTGTCGAAAATGCCAAGACAAAGGGTCTGATTTTGGATGTCATTATTCTGATGATGGACAAGAAATTTTTGATAAAGCAAATGAAAGTGATACCATTATTTTAGCAACTCCAATCTATTCATGGTCCTGTACAGCACCTATGAAAGCATTACTAGACCGCTTAGTATGCGGTATGAATAAATACTATGGTGACGAAAAAGGACCTTCTCTTTGGAGCGGAAAGAGCTTAGGTATTATAAGCACCTGCGGATATCGACCAGAATATGGCGCTATTTTATTTGAAGAAAGCATGAAAAGGTATTGTAAGCATTCTCAACTAAACTATGTTGGTATGTTAGCCCAAAGAGACTCTGGTTATAACTCTGTATTTATTACACAGGATAAAATTAGGCAAGCAAAGTTCTTTGCAAAAAAACTATTGAATAATGAAGAAATGTCTAAATTGAGTTAAAAAATAAGCACCATCCACTTACAGCTGGAGGGTGCTTATTTTTATTTTGACAACAATTGAAATACTTTTGGTGTAAACAAAAGATAAAGTCTAAAATTTTTAGAATTTTATCTCCTTTTCTAATGGATATGCGTTAATTACTAGTAGCTTTATCATCTGCATTTGTTTTATTTGGATTTTTTGGGAACCAACCTTTTTTAACTCGTTGCTCTTGTTCGAAAACTTCTTGTATACTCCATAGACAAGTAAAAGCTGTGACACCTATAATGGCTGATAAGATATTATTTTTAGCGTATAGGGAAACTCCAATTAGCGCGATCCCAGCTACCAAAAATGCAGGCCATATTTTTTTGCCAATATAGTATTCAGATTTGATTACGATGGGATGAAAGACTCCAATAATAATAAAAGAGGTAATGCCTATAATAATTCCTTGGAAATTCACTTGCAATCTACTCCTTTTACACTTAGTATATTTTTATTACATAAAGCAATCTATTCTTATTCTTACCTTATTATCATAGAAAATAAACCAAGATTACGAATAAAGTGAAAAAAGGCAAAGTATCACAAGTAATTTATTTAATTATCTAAGAATTCCATAAGCCCTTTGGTATTAATGATTTTAATTTTTTTATACCTTGTTTCAATCCATTTCTGTTCCACAAAATTTCCTAATGTTCTGCTTACCGTAATACGACTAACTCCAACACTATTGCCAATATCCTCTTGTGTGCAAACGATGATATTTGTTTCTTGGCTTCTATTAAGTAAATACTCGGCAATTCTTTTTTCAGCCGGCATAAAAGAAATATGGTCGATTTCTCTTGATAATTTGAGAACTTTTTTGGATAAAAGTTCAATCAACTTTAGGGCAAGGGAAGGGTCAGCTTTAAAAAATTGTTCGATGTCTTTTCTAGTAATAGTAATGATTTCACACTCTGTACGGGTCTTTGCTGTAGAAATTCTGGGATAACCATCAAAAAAGGAAGCTTCCCCAAAGACTTCACCTGGTTTGTAATTATTCAAGCCCTTCTCAGCGCCTTCTTGCGACATGACGAAAACTTCTACATTTCCTCTTTTTAGAAAGTAAAAATGATCTGCTTTTTCCCCTTGGCGATAGATGATGCTATTTCTTTTGTATAGTTTTGCTTCTTTTGTATTAAAAGCTTCGAATAATTCTGTAGGCATTTCGATTTTATGATTTATGTGATGTTTATTTTCATTCAAATGAATATACCTCCCTTAAATTTGCCGCAAGGTCGCGACATTCGCCAAATGAAAGCAAGCTTTCATTTACGTACCTAATAACTCCTCAGTTAAAATAGCGAGCTATTTCACTACTGCATTATTTGGGTACTAAGCAAAACAAGTTTTGCTTGGTCTATTCTAGCTTATTAGCAAATGTTCAAAGCAATGGACTTCGTTTGGCTCATTCTTTCACGACGATTGTATCATTCTTTACATTTCTAATCTACATTTTAAGATATAATATAGATTATCAATACAAATAAATTTAAAGATTCTGAAAAAAAGTATTTAATTTAATCATACTAATTGAAAGTTTAAAGAAAGAGGAGAAGAAAATGGGTAAAACGATTGCTGAAAAAATATTTGATGCTCACCGAGTAGCTGAGCCGTTTCCAGATACACATGTATTAAAATTAGATAGAGTTTTCTGTCATGAAATCACAACTCCTATTGCCATTACAGATTTAATGGAACGTGGAATGGACCGAGTATTTGATCCTACTAAGATCAAAGCAGTTATTGACCACGTTACACCTGCAAAGGACTCTAAGACAGCGGAACAAGGAAAGATTTTAAGAGATTGGGCAAGAAGACACGATATAAAAGACTTT
>CAZVEI010000098.1:0-6739 GCA_964626295.1 uncultured Alkalibaculum sp. | reverse complement strand
TAATAATAGTGGATTTTATGGAAGAATTGGTATTTTTGAGATATTAAACATCTCTACTATCTGTGGCAATTGGTTTGCGGCAAAATTATTAAAAATTACCTTCATAAAATCAGATACCATTGAACTATCATATTCTACTTTATTTAATATTAAGCCCTTATCTTTTATGCGATTAAATATACTGTTACTACATTTCTTACTTTATACTAGCTGTTGATTCTCGTACAATTAACTTATGTGGAACATACATGCTTTTCACCTCATCTTTATGATGGCCATCAAGCATTTTTATTAACATTCTAGCACATAGTGCTCCTATATCATACATTGGTTGTGCAATAGTAGTAATAGATGGAGTTAACCACTCGGAAATTGTAAAGTCATTAAAACCAGCCACACTCATATCTTGAGGCACTTTTAATCCCTTTTCTTCTAATTTGCGAATAGCTCCTAAAGCCATTTCATCATTAAGAGCAAATACAGCAGTTGGTTGATCTTCTAATTCTAGAAGTTGTTCCATTAAGTCAAATCCACCCTTAATAGAGTACTTTCCATGAAGAACATACTCTTCTCTATAAGAGATTCCCTGTGATTCTAAAGCTCTTTTATATCCTTTTTTTCTCTCTATCCCTACGAAGGAAGTTTCATCTTCATCATCGAAAAAGGCGATCTTTTTATGGCCGTTTTCAATAAGATGCATCGTTAAATCATAACTTGCTTGTTCATTATTTATAGCCACACTAGGAATTCGATTCTGACTATCTGTTAAAGCTCCAAATACAACAGGTGTTTTATTTATAGCAATTTCGTCTATTAATTCATCTTTTAAAGATTTACCAATAAATAAAATTCCATCACATTGCTTTTCTGTAAAGACATTAAAATACTTTAATTCCTTTTGAGCATCTGAATCTGTATTGCATAATATAATATTATAATCATATATATTGCATACGTCTTCAACTCCTCTTACAACATTGGTGTAAAAGGCCTGAGATATATCAGGTATCATAATTCCTAAAGTATTTGTTTTTTGCATTTTAAGACTTCTTGCAATAGCATTTGGTTTATATCCTGTTCTTTCTATAGCATCTAACACTCTTTTTTTCGTCTCATCATTAACTAATGGTATATTATTCAGTACTCTCGATACAGTAGCTACAGATACATTTGCCTCTTTTGCTACATCTTTAATTTTTACGTTCATTAAAAGCCTCCTCTAAGTTAAGTATATATATTCTAAATCATTCATTCGTTATATACTGTCGATACTATTTTATTTACTACTTTGTCTATAATGGATACAATATTATCCAATATTGTATCCATTATAGTATCTGAATTACTCTCCACTGTAACTTGATCTGCTTCATCTAAAATAACATTTTGACCACACGAAATAGATGTTGGCTCCATATTCAAGTCTGTTACTTGAGGATTATCAAAATCGATTTCTAAAGGATGAGATGATACGATTCCTCCGCTTAAATTAATGCCATAAACTTTAAATACCCTAGGGCTGTCTACAAAACGATCCGTGTAAAACACAGTCGCATCGCCATCATTGACCTGAATGCTTCCAACCATAGCTTCTAAGGGCTCTCCTTTTTCAACCGTTTTTATAGGGATAATCTCCTTACCTTCTAAATCTGTAGCTATTAATGTGTAATAATCCACTTCTCCATCATTTTCATCTACGCTCTTGCTCCATTGCAATGTATAGCAAATTTTATCATACCCTAAATTTTCAGCATGTACTAGGGCTAGATTTGGCCTTGAAACAATTTTATGATCAATTTCAATTCCAGATGCCTTTTCCCAATACTGAGTTAATTCAGGTAATTCAAGAGCGAGGGGAATTTGGGTGTTTTCTTGAGGATTAATATTATATATTGAATAATTATAACAAGTGCTTTTATTAATAATGCCCGAGTAATATCTATCAACAATATCTTCAAAATAGTATATCCGCTTAGCCGTCGGTGAACCATAAAGCTGAACATAATCTTCTGCTGCAATTTCAGTGATACTCCATTCGTGTCCATGAGCATAATTATCTGTTACCTTGTGGTACCCCTCTAGATCTCTAGCCTTATATAATTCTGTATCTTTCCATTGTTCAAAAGTTTTATTTTCATATTTTATCAGGTAGTATAAAGTAAAGTGATGTCCATATTCGTGAGACAGTGTCTTTGCAAAATCCTCCATTTCATCTTTGTTTTTAAGATTATACAAATTTATAGAGTTATTTTTGCTTAGAACTAACTTTTCCTTACCTAATATCTGTACTCTATTATAAGAAGCATTGTACATACCTTCTTCTTTTCCACCATTTGGATTATCGCTGTATAGATTAATCGTTTTTAGGTGGGATAATTCTTCTCCATGGGTGTTTTTTAATAATTCTTGGTAAACTTCTACTAATCTATTTCCAACCCAGTTTTCTGTATAACTTTTTATTGTGATTCCTGTCTCTGATTTGTATTCATCATATAATACTTCTTCCCCTTGAATAATATTGGGGCAAAAAAACAATATAGCAATAGTTATTAAAATAGCTTTATATCTCATTTTTGTTCCTATTAAGATGATTCCATATTATTTTATAACTTGGTAGTGTACTTATTCTTACAGCATGGTTTTTATATCTCGTAAAATTTTTCATAATTTTATCCTCCTGCTGCTTATTATCTTGGATATATTTACAAAACAATACAACTACTATTATTATACTATATTAATGCCATCTTTATTGAAGATTTTATAATTTAAATACCTTTATTTTAATTTTCCTCTGTAGAGGTTAATCTTAATTGAAGAATAGAAAAGGAAAAAACACAGGCCCTAAAAGAACCTGTGCATCTATTCTACCACAGTATACTGATCGCCATAATTTGCTTCATCAAATACAAAAGCATCCCTTATACCTTTTGTAAGATAAATTTTATTATCTTTCGTAATGAAAATTGCTTCTGTATCGTCAATGTTTTCAATCAATTCCATGCCGTCCTTTAAACCTAAAAGAAAAGTACTAGTAGAAAGACCGTCTCCATCTACAGAAAGCTCTGACAATATGGTTACTTGCTTGATTTCATTATCTGTAGGATACCCTGTTGCTGGATTAAGAATGTGATGATATTTCTTTCCATTTACTTCAAAATACCTTTCGTAATCTCCTGATGAAACTACAGATAAATCTCTTGCATTGATTAAACCAAGATATGCGCCTCTATCTGAAATAGGATCCTGTACGCCTATTTTAAAGCTTGAACTGTCTGGTTTGCCTCCAAGAAGTAAAACATTTCCACCTAAGTTAATGATAGCACTGTCTACGCCGTTTTCAACTAGCACTTCTTTTACCTCATCAGCAATGTAGCCTTTAGCGATAGCACCTAGATTTGCAATCATGCCTTTATCTTTTAAGAAAATCGTGCTATTCTCTTGGTCAATAATCATTTCTTCATAATTGATTTTAGATAGTGTATTTTTAAGTTCTTCTTCTGTTGGTACATGACCTTCTGGAGGGTCAATTGCCCATAAATCTACTAAAGGTCCTGTTGTGACATCAAAAAGCCCATTTGTATACTGTGAATACTTTAAGCTAGTTTTGATGACTTCTATTGTCTCCTCAGAAACTTTAACAGGTTTAACTCCTGCATTTTCCTTTATATTCCACAAATCACTGCCTTGAACATGTATGCTGAGTACTTGCTCTAAAGCTTCTATTCTTTCCATAGCTTGATCAATAATCTCTTCACTTTTTGTTAGGATTATAGATTTTTATATCTACAACTGTATCTAAATAAAAGTCTGTCTTTGATACATACTCTTGTTGCACATCTTCCCTATTTTTATTGTCTGTGCATCCAGCAATAATAAACAGCGTAGTGATGATGGCTAGAATGCAAAATAGTTTTTTCAATAAGCACACCACTTTCTCCTTTAAAATAAGGATTTAGAAAATAAGGCTCTAGGGGGGACCTACCCACCTAAAGCCTCATCATTTTATAACATTAGATTTTTACTGTCAAATATTATTTACCTGTTGCAGATTTGAATAATTCTTCGTATTCATTTACGTGAATAGAAACCCCTGCAATCGTATCAGTGTGACCTTTATCATCAGTGTATTCTACTTCAAATCCTTGATTTTTAACTACAAATGCGTCAATTTTTTCTGCATTCCCAGCCCAATCCATACCATAATCAAGACCTAATTCTTTTTTGCCTAATGGTGTTGTTTCATCAGCTTTGCCTTCTTTATCTTTTGCAAAGTATTTTTCTGTATCAGCACTAAATTCACCAGCAAATACCGGGTTTACATTTGAAGCTACAATAGTTCCATTGACGATAGTAAGATCAAGTCTGTATTCCCATGCGTTAGTAGGATCATATTCTGGATCTGCTTTGTCAACTGGAATAGTTGCAGTTGCTACATAATCTTCTGGAGTTGTATATGTACCTTCAGCAACTGGACCTGCTTCTAACGCTTTTTCCGCTAATCCAAAGAACTCTGTTACGTGAATTGTTACAGTAGAACCTGCGTCTGTCTTAATCACATCAGTGTGACCTTCGTCATCTGTGTAAGTGATTTTAGAAGGATCTTGGTTTTCAACTAACCATTTTTCAGCTGCAGCTGCTTGATCGTGCCAAGCACCAGATTTTGCTACTGCTTCCATTCCATATTCGCCATTAGCAGAAAGTGTTTTTTTATTGCCTACAGGTTGGACATTTGTTCCACCCCAGTCAGCACTAGTGATTTTTCCACCTTCAACTTTTAAAACGACAAAATACTTGTAGCCACTTCCTTCAGCGAAAGCATCTTCTTGTGCAAAGTAGAAACCATCTTCTAAAGTAGCGACTGATTCAGAACCTTTTTCTTCTGGTGCTGCAGGAGATTCTACAGATTTTTTCTCAGTAGTACAACCAACAACAAAAGAGCCAACTAGAAATACTGACAATAATAATACTAATAGTTTTTTCATTGTATTTCCCCCTTATTAAATTATTTATCGACGAGTTTAGTTTAACATCACCATAGGACAACGTCAATATGTTTAGAGTAGATTTCCAAAGTTTTCTTAACCCAATTTTAACCATGTAACAAAAATGTAAATAAACTATAAATTTATCTAAATTATATGAAACTATTCAAATATTTTACAATAATACATCTTGACAAAGATATTTATTAAGTTTAAACTAACACTTAACAGTTGAATAAGAACAACGCAATGACGAGGAATAGTAAGATTTCTAAAGCTTCAAGAGAGCTGTTGTATGGTGTAAAACAGTAGCCAAGGCAATCCGAACTCACCTCCAAGTATCGAGCTGAACAAACAGTAGGCGAGACGGTTTCCAACCGATATACTGGAAAGATACGAGGATTAACCTTGTATCTACAGAGTGCATACACAGTATGAATCAGAGTGGTACCACGTGAGAATATAAATCTCCCGTCTCTAGTAATTTAGAGATGGGAGATTTTTTTTGCGTGAACTAACCATCCAACTAATAAATAAATGAAAGAGAGGAATTATAATGAAAAATTACGACAAATACAGTAAATCTTATTTTATGCCACCTGTGTCAAGTACCAATTGGGTGCATAAGAGCCATATAGAGGAAGCGCCGTTATGGTGTAGTGTTGACTTAAGAGATGGAAATCAGGCCCTTGTAATTCCCATGGATTTAGATAAGAAGATAGAGTTTTTTACTTATTTAGTAAATCTAGGTTTCAAAGAAATTGAAGTTGGTTTTCCAGCAGCTTCAGAAACAGAGTACAATTTTTTAAGGCGATTAATCGAGGACGATTTAATTCCTGATGATGTCACCATTCAAGTGTTAACTCAATCGAGAGAGCATATTATTAAAAAGACTTTTGAGGCTTTAAAGGGCGTAAAAAATGCTATCGTCCATTTATACAATTCTACCTCTCTTGCTCAAAGAGAACAGGTATTTAAAAAGTCTCAAGATGAGATTATCCAATTAGGTGTTTCAGGTGCTAAAATGCTAAAAGAGTATGCAGAGAAGCAAGAAGGAAATTTTAGATTTGAATATTCACCTGAAAGCTTCACTGGAACGGAGATGGAATTTGCACTTGAAATATGCAATGCAATTTTAGACGTATGGCAACCTAGTGAAGACAATAAAGTAATTATTAACCTTCCTTCTACTGTTCAGGTTTCTATGCCTCACGTGTACGCTAGCCAAATTGAATACATGTCCAACAATTTAAAATATAGGGAACATGTCATCATTTCTTTGCATCCACACAATGATAGAGGCTGTGCTATTGCAGAAGCTGAAATGGGATTACTTGCCGGCGCACAAAGAGTAGAAGGTACTTTATTTGGAAATGGTGAACGAACAGGGAATGTAGATTTAGTTACAGTCGCTTTAAATATGTTCTCACACGGAGTAGATCCAAAACTTAATTTCGAAAATATGCCTGATATAGTTCATTTCTACGAAAGAATTACAGGTATGTCTGTTCCACCTAGACAACCATACAGTGGGGAGCTTGTTTTTGCCGCATTTTCAGGTTCACATCAAGATGCAATTGCTAAGGGAATGCAGTTTAGAGGAGATCATCAAACGGAAGACTGGAGCGTACCTTATTTACCTATTGACCCACAAGATATTGGCAGAGAATATGGAAGCGACGTTATCCGAATCAACAGCCAATCTGGAAAAGGTGGCATAGGCTTCATTCTACATGAGAACTATGGTTTTAATC
>CAZVEI010000097.1:2253-6772 GCA_964626295.1 uncultured Alkalibaculum sp. | reverse complement strand
CATACTTGTTTATATTACTTTTCGATTTGAGTTTTTGTTTGGTATTTCGGCCATACTTGCATTAGCACATGACTTAATTGTTGTATTAGGAGCTTATTCCCTTTTTGGCGTTGAAGTCAATTCACCATTTATTGCAGCTATGCTGACTATACTAGGTTTTTCTGTTAATGACACAATTGTTATTTTTGACAGAATACGAGAAAATAGAAGAAAGTATAAAAAGAATCAGTTGTTTGAATTGACAAATGACAGCGTCAATCAGACCATGGGTAGATCCATTAATACAACTCTATGTGTATTGTTAGCCATTATATCCTTATATCTAATGGGCGTACAGTCTATACAAGACTTTATCCTTCCATTGATCATTGGATTTATTAGCGGTTCTTATTCTACTATATTTATAGCAAGTTCCTTCTGGTATGTAGTAGAAGAAAAGAGGCAAGTAGCGAAGGCTTAAAGGACTTCGCCCTTTAAGCCTTCGCTTTTTTAGTATCAAAGGCTTTTACTTAGAACATAAAACTTACAACTTAGAACTCAGACGGGGGGTGAGAATATGTACAGATGGACCTTAAAAAATAGAAAAGTAGACTACAAAAGCATGTCTTCTCAGCTTCGAATTAGCCAAGAAGTCTGTAGGGTGTTGGTCAATCGGAATATTACTTCGAGACAGGGAATTAAGGAGTACCTTCATCCGACTTTTGAAAATTTGCACGACCCTAAGCTTATGTTAGATCTAGAAAAGTCTGTAAATGCTATTATACAAGGCATTAAAAAAAATAAGCTTTTTCGTATCGTAAGTGATTATGATGTAGATGGGGTGATAAGCTGCTATACTTTATATGAAGCTTTAAGTAGATGTGGAGCAAGGGTAGATTATGTCATACCTCATAGAGTATACGACGGTTATGGTATTAATGAGCGAATCGTAAGAGACGCACATGAAGATGGAGTAGACGTCCTTATTACTTGCGATAACGGAATATCTGCTTTTGATGCAATGGAATTAGCAAATGAATTGGGATTAATTACAATTATCACAGATCATCATCAACTTTCTTACACAGTGCTAGAAGACGGAAGCAAAGAATACCAAAAACCAAAAGCTTATGCCATCGTAAACCCACATCAAAAAGATTGCAAATATCCTTTTAAATCCCTTTGTGGTGCGGGTGTAGTATTTAAAATGATTCAATTACTTTATGAACTTAGGAACCTTCCTAAGGGAGAAGCTCTTGATTTTATCCAGTATACCGCTATTGCAACTGTATGTGATATTGTAGATTTAGTAGGGGAAAATCGAATCATCGTAAAAAATGGTCTGGAAATACTCAAGTCTACAGACAATGTAGGACTAAAAGAATTGATTAAGGTTAATAACCAAAACATACAAAAAATTTCTGCTTATACTTTAGGTTTTATAGTCGGTCCTTGCATCAATGCAGCTGGCAGATTAGACTCAAGTGAAATAGCCGTAGAACTTTTAATGAGTGATGACGAAGACGAAGCAAAGGCTATGGCTAGCGAATTATATCAATTTAATTATGAACGAAAAGAGCTAACCGAATCTGGTCTAGAAAAGGTCATCTTAAAAATTGAAAACTCAGAAATAAAAGAGGATAAAGTCAAAGTTATATACCATGGAGATATTCATGAAAGCGTAGCAGGTATTGTTGCAGGCAGAGTAAAAGATTTATATCATTTGCCTACTATCGTCTTAACAGATTCAGAAGGCGTAGCAAAGGGGTCTGGTAGATCTATTGAAGCTTACAATATATATGAAGGATTATCATCTTGTAGAGAGTTATTAGAAAAATTTGGTGGACACTCCATGGCAGCGGGTTTGTCTGTTGAAAAATCAAATATTCAAATTTTAAGGCAAACATTAAACGAACAATTTGACGTAGACGAGAAAGAACTTATTCCTAAATTATATATCGACACATTTATGTCCATTGATGCGGTAAATTTAGAGCTAATTAATGAATTAGAGTTTTTAGAGCCATTTGGAAAGGGAAACTCTAAACCAGTCTTTGGAGATAAGAACATTGGCCTTATGAAGGGTAGAATATTAGGGGAAAAAGGGAATGTACTATCTTTAAAATTGGTTTCTTCTAATAAAGAGCTTCATGATGGAACCTTTTTTGGAGATATTGAAAAGTTTAATGAATACATCCAGGAAAGGTTTGGAAAAAATGAATTAGATTTATTTTATAATGGAATGAATAATGGTATTTTACTAGACTTAGCCTATTATCCTAAATTAAATAGTTATAAGGGAAACGAGAAAATACAAATAAATATTTTACATATGAAATAAAAGATTTAAATTCGTATAAAATCATGGTAAAATATAAATAATGTAAGGGGAATTTTAATGGATTTAAAATCATTTATAAGTATTGTACCTGATTTTCCAGAAGAGGGAATCAGTTTCAAAGATATTACAACATTGCTCAAAAATGGAGATGCTTTAAAGTATACTGTAGATCAGTTTGCTCATATGGCTAAAGACCTTGAAATAGACGTAATCTTAGGGCCAGAGGCGAGAGGATTTATCTTAGGTACTGCAGTAGCCTACGCTTTAGGAGCAGGTTTTGTACCCTTGAGAAAACCTGGCAAGCTTCCTAGAGAGACTATAAATGAGGGCTACTCTTTAGAATACGGTAAAGATTCTTTGGAAATTCATCACGATGCCATACAAAAGGGACAAAAGGTCTTAATCGTAGATGATTTGCTGGCAACAGGAGGTACTTTAAGTACTTCTATAAAATTAGTTGAGAAATTGCAAGGAAAAGTGGAAGGGATTTTTACGCTAATTGAATTGATGAATTTAAATGGCAGAGAAAAGCTAGAAGGCTATAATGTACAATCCCTAATCACATATCCTTATTAAAGTAAAGCTGACGAAGGTCAGCTTTTAATGTATTCTCCTAAACAATAGCTGAACAATTGTTTAACGTGCGAAGGCACTTTTTTATATACTAGGATGGTGTGTCTTATGATAAATGAAATGGTTCAAAAAATTAAGTCTTATAATAAAGAGGCAGACACGGATATTTTCATAAAGGCGTACGAGTTGGCAAAATCTGCTCATGAAGGTCAAAAGAGAGAGTCTGGAGAAGACTACATCGTTCACCCTCTAGAAGTTGCAAAAATACTTATTGAATTGCAATTGGACATGCCTACGATTACAGCATCGATCTTGCACGATGTCATTGAAGATACAGACTACTCTTATGAAGATATCGCAAAGATGTTCACTCCAGAAATCGCAGAGTTAGTAGATGGAGTGACAAAAATTGGGAAAATTGAATTTAGCTCTAAAGAAGAGCGACAAGCAGAGAGTTTGCGAAAAATGGTCATAGCAATGGCTAAGGATATTCGTGTCATTCTCATAAAATTAGCTGATAGGCTTCACAATATGAGAACGCTAAAGTATATGACAAAGGATAAGCAAAAAGAAAAAGCGCAAGAGACTTTAGATATCTATGCACCAATTGCTCATAGGCTCGGTATATCTAAAATGAAATGGGAGTTAGAAGACCTAGCTCTTAGGTATTTAGATGAAGAAATCTACTACGACTTAGTTCATAAGGTCTCTAGTAAGAGAAGGGAAAGAGAAGAGTATATTGAGCAGGTCATAGAAACCTTAAAGCAGCGCTTAGAAAAATCAGAAATTGAATCCGATATCTACGGAAGGCCTAAGCACTTTTATAGTATTTATCGAAAAATGTATCAACAGAACAAAACTTTTGATCAGATATACGATCTTATTGCCGTTCGAGTAATCGTCAATAGCGTCCGAGATTGTTATGCTGTCTTAGGAGTTGCACATACTATGTGGAAACCGCTTCCTGGAAGGTTTAAAGACTACATAGCCATGCCAAAACCTAATATGTATCAGTCCCTTCATACTACTGTTATTGGTCCAAATGGGGATCCTTTTGAAATTCAGATTCGAACTTGGGATATGCATCGTACTGCAGAATTCGGTATTGCTGCTCATTGGAAGTATAAGGAAAGTGCAGTGACGAGCAAAGAGGATTCTTTTGAGGATAAGTTAGTATGGCTTAGACAAATCTTAGAGTGGCAAAGGGAACTTCAGGATTCGTCTGAATTTATGGAGACTCTAAAATTAGATCTATTTTCTGATGATGTCTTTGTCTTTACACCAAAAGGCGATGTAATGCAGTTTCCAAAAGGGGCTACGCCTCTAGATTTTGCTTATAGAGTTCACAGTGATATTGGAAACAAGTGCATTGGGGCAAAGGTAAATGGAAAAATCATCCCTTTAAATTACGAATTAAACAATGGAGAAATTATTCATGTTTTGACCTCTAATAACTCCAGTGGACCTAGTAGAGACTGGCTAAAGCTTGTAAAAACATCACATGCAAAGAATAAGATTAGGCAGTATTTTAAAAAGGAAAAACGAGAAGAAAACATTATAAAGGGAAAAGACGCCTTAGAAAAAGAATTGCGAAGACAGGGTTTGCAAAACACCACTATAATCAAG
>CAZVEI010000097.1:0-2243 GCA_964626295.1 uncultured Alkalibaculum sp. | reverse complement strand
GACCAATTATAATTCTGTAGACGATTTGTGTGCGGCTATTGGCTTTGGCGGAATCAAAGCCAATCACGTCATACAAAAGATAAAAAATAAGTTTAGAGATGAACTGAATTTAGAGCAACCTGCTGAACCAATTATATCCGAAGAAAAACAAACAAAACCTCAAAAAGTCTATAACGATTTAGATAAAGCAGTAAAGGTTTCAGGTTTTGATAATATGGCAGTGCGCTTCTCAAAATGCTGTAATCCTGTTCCCGGAGATAATATCGTAGGGTATATTACAAGGGGTCGAGGGGTTTCTATACACAGGGCAGATTGTATAAATATAAGGCATACAGATGATATCGGTCGACTAATTGACGTAGAGTGGGTAAAACATACAAATGCAAACTTTAAAGCCCAAATCAATATTAAAGCGCAAGATGTAAGAGGACTTTTAATAAAGATTACAAATACTTTGTCAGAAGAAGATGTTAATATTGACTCTTTGTACTCTAAAGGGGATACTCAAGGTTATGCGTATGTAAATATTAGTGTAGAAGTTAAAACCGTTAAAGAATTGAGCAAATTGATTAAGAGACTAAGTAAAATACCAGAGATATTATCTATCTATAGAATTTAGGTGAAAAAATGCGAGCAGTAATTCAGAGAGTAAACTCCTGTAGTGTAGACGTAGAGGGAGAACCATATAGCGTTATAGGCAAGGGTTTTCTCGTCTTGTTAGGAATAAAGACTGATGACTCAAAAGAAGATATTCAGTATTTAGTGGACAAAATCCAACACTTGAGAATTTTTGAAGATGAAGAGGGAAAGATGAACTTATCCTTAAAAGATATAGGAGGAGAGATTATGATTGTCTCTCAGTTCACTTTGTATGGAGATTGCAAAAAGGGAAGAAGACCAAGCTTTATTAGAGCAGGAAAGCCACAAGACGCGGAGACTTTGTATGACGAATTCGTCCAAGTATTTCGCTCAACAGGAGTCCCTGTAAAAACTGGGATCTTTCAAGCCCATATGAATGTTCGTCTAGATAACGATGGACCAGTGACTTTGTTGATTGATAGCGAGAAAATCTTCTGACAATAGTTAAACAATAGCAGAGCAATAGTTAAACGATGGTTAAACAATTGTTCAACAACCGTTCGACTATAGTTTAACTACCGTTAAAAAGGGGGAATATATATGGATATTAAAATCATCAATAATAATTCAATGGGGACAAATACTTATGTTGTCTCTATAGAGAAAGAAGCAATTGTAATAGACCCTGTTGGGGGTATGAGTTCGATTGTAAATTATATTGAAAAAAATGAACTTAAGGTAAAGTATATCTTACTTACTCATGGCCATGGAGATCATATTGGTTTAGTGCCAGAGCTAAAACAAATTACTGGGGCGCCAATTTATGTTCATAGTGAAGATGAAGAGATGATCAATGATTCTGATATGAACTTATCTGTGCACTTTGGCAGAAGGGTAGCCTTTAAAGGGGATTACCATTATGATGGTGATCTGAAATTAGGAGAAGAGACCATAGAAATTATCCATACTCCAGGCCATACAAAGGGTTCTATATGTATTCAAATAGGAGACTCTCTCTTTACTGGAGATACACTTTTTAGTGGTTCTATTGGTCGAACAGATTTTTATGGAGGAGATTATAATACGATCTTACAGTCATTAAATAAGTTGAAAATATTAGATTCAAACTTAAAAGTTTATCCAGGTCATGGCCCAGCAAGTCAGTTAAGTATTGAATTTGCATCAAATCCTTATTTTCAACTGTAAATGAGATTTTAACAAAAGCTTGTAGACTTTTTACTTGACACTTGATTTAGAAAAAATTATAATGATAGACAATTGCATAGGGAAACGATGAAAAAGAGAGTAGCCTGTAGTGAATATGTAGGGAGAAGGTGCCGTGACTGAAAGCGCCTTTATATTTTAGCAGTTGAAAAACACTTTGGAGTTTTCGTTAGAACGCAAAGGCGTTTAAAGTGGGTTTTTACCAAACAGGGTGGCACCACGGGTTAAGATACTCGTCCCTGACATATTGTCAGGGGTGGGTATCTTTCTTTTCGTGAAACAACGAGCTAAGCGAATGCTACAGTGTAAAAATAAGCAATGGATATTCTGCTTTCATTTAGCGAGTGTCGCAACGTAGGACCCGGTTTATCGGATCCGGAGGGAAGTAAGGATATAACTTGTCATTATCATTTCGCTAGTTAAAAGGTTTTTCTTACCAC
>CAZVEI010000096.1:5796-6778 GCA_964626295.1 uncultured Alkalibaculum sp. | reverse complement strand
TAACTTTATAATAATCATAAAATCTACTGTAAACTTTTATATATTGTATAAATATCTAGTATTTGATCATTGTTATACAATATAACATAAGATTTAAGTTTTTTATAGTATAATACAAGAGAAATTTGTAGAAAATATTATAAAATTGACAATTTACCATACTTAATGGTAAACTTAACTTTAATTTGGCTTTTTGATACAAGGAGGATTTTTAATGATAGATATTAACAAGTTATCACAGATTATGGGAGACTTAGACGATGATGCAGTAATACAGTTCGTGGAAGATTTTATGAAATCTAATCCTACTAAAGAACAAGCAGATGAATTGATGACGGCAGCTCAGGGAGGAATGGCTATTGTAGGAGATCGATTCGAAAGAGGAGATTACTTTGTAGGAGATCTTATTTACGCTGGGGAAATACTAGCTGATGTACTTGATATGATTAGACCTATAATAGGTGAAGAAAGTGAAAATCAAGCTAGAGGTAAAATTGTCTTAGGAACGGTTAAAGGGGATCTACACGACATTGGAAAAAATATCTTTAAAATTATGGCAGAAGCTGAAGGATTCGAAGTTCACGATATCGGTATAGATCAACCTGTAGAAGCTTTTGTGCAAAAAATACAAGAAATGAAGCCGGATATCCTTGGTTTAAGTGGAGTTCTAACGCTTGCTTTAGATGCTATGAGATTAACTGTAGATGGATTAAAAGAAGCAGGCTTACGAGATGATATAAAAATTATTATAGGTGGAAATCCAGTAAACAAAGATGCAAATGATCAAATTGGTTCTGATGCATTTACTACAAATGCAGCACAAGGATTAAAGATATGTAAAGAATGGATGGAAGAGAAAAAATAACATCTAACGATGTTATTTTTTAGTTGCTAGCCTTTAGACATTAGTCCCTAGCTTTTTAGCCTCTGAAGGGCTTTTTCTTTTGCTTAAGAGAATTACCCCAAAGCCAAAGACTAGTGT
>CAZVEI010000096.1:0-5786 GCA_964626295.1 uncultured Alkalibaculum sp. | reverse complement strand
CAGACTTCTAGCGTATTAAGATAGGTGTTCTTCATATAATTTTTTGTAAAGTTTGGATTTGTGGCGATTTCTATGTGTAGTGCATTTCTTGCAATTTCTAAGCACTTTTCTTTTTCTTCTTGTGACAATAGGAAAAGTTGTGAACCTGTAGCGGCAGCGTTACCAATAGAGTAAACAGGAACGCCCTCAAAATAGGGGATCATACCCATTAGTTGAGCCATATCTATATTAATATAATTTCCAAAAGCTCCTGCCATAAGGATTTCTTCTAAATCTTTACCCTTTAATCCTGCTTCTTCTATAAGCATAGTACAGCCTGTAAAAATAGCTCCTTTTGCCAATTGTACCTGACGGATATCATCTTGTGTTAATACAATTGGTTCGCCGCTCTCCGTTTCCTCCCTATGAGCTATGATAAAAGCTTTTTTATCATCTGTATTTATAATACGCCTTGCTAAATTGATTTCCTTTATTTTATCTGGATCCACAAAAGCTCCTCTTTTGTTGATTAAATCATTGCGAAGGAGTTCAGCAATAATGTCAATGATTCCAGAGCCGCAGATGCCAATTGGCTTAACTTGGCCAATAACTTTGTAAATCACATCCCCATTGTATATAGATACTCTCTCAATTGCACCTACAGTGCCTCTCATACCGTATTCAATTCCATATCCTTCTAAAGCTGGTCCAGAAGCCATAGACGCAACCTTATAATGAGTATTCCTTCCTACAGCAACCTCACCATTCGTACCTAAATCAATAATTAATCTATTTTTTCCATCCTGAGGTAAAGACAAGAGCACAGCTGCAGTGTCCCCTCCAACATGACCTCCTAGTAGAGGGAAGAAAGTAATAGCTCCATTTGGATTGATTTTAATGTTTAATTCCTTAGCTTTTGCAAAGATCATATCGTGAGTGGTGCTTGAAAAAGGTGCTAGACCAAGGTATTGTGGATTTATATTAAAAAATAAATGCTGCATAGTACTATTTCCACAAAAATTCGCTTGATAAATAGAATTTTTCTCAATTTTGCTCTTATAACAGAGGTCATTTATAATTTCATTTACGGTTTCAATTACTAAATTATGCAACTTCTTTAACCCAGTAGGTTCGTTAACTGCATATTCAATTCGCCCAATGACGTCACCAGCAATGCTCGTTTGTTTATTTAATTGAGAGCTAATAGCAAGTTTTTCGTGAGTAACTAAATTATATAAATAACCCACTATAGAAGTAGAGCCAATATCAAAAGCAAAGCCGTATAAGCTCATATTTTCATCTCCAGGTAGGACATCGATGACAGTGTTATCATAAGCCACTAAGTTTATGCCGTTTGAATGGTGAAATAGATTTGAAATCTTTTGTAAAAGCTCAAGAGTTGGCTTCTCAAAATCTATTTGAAGTTCGCTGCAAAGAGTTTCCCAATCACTTTCTCCAATAGAAGTTTTCAATTTTGTTTTGTTTAGAAAATAAAATTTTAGAGAAGGGTTAGCAATGATATCTTTTAACATATTATTAGTGAGAATTTGGGCAGAAGAGCCTTGACTAGTAATCAATATATCAAGATTTTCACACATTTTTGTCACACAACCTAATACGCTTTCTACCTTTCCATTTATTTTAACATCTACTTTACATTTTCCACACTTGCCTTTTCCACCACACACTAAATTAAGGGGTTCCCCAATTAAGGCGCATGCATTTGAGATGGTAGAATCTTTGTCTACTTGTATGCTTTTATTTAATAAAGGGAAATTTACGTTTATAAGCTCTGACATTTTAGTCTCCTTTTTATAAAAGTTGTTTATTATATTATATTATAAAAAAATTTTTTTCACAATACTTGAACCTTTAACATCAGATTATTACTGGCTTAAAGCCTATTTACAGTTAAGAATTAAGCGAACATAGATGTTGACAATAAAAACTTCATTTGATAATATGATAACAGAAGATAAAATCAAATGGTTTTACAAAAACCTTGTGAATTGTTTTTCAATGTAATTACACAAAATCACATATAATTTATATTAACATAAAAACAGGGGCCATTCATATTTAATCATCATCGAGGAAAAGATAAACGGAACTATACCAGCTATAAAGGAAGCTATTGAAAAAAAGATGCTAACCAAAACTTCATGACCCTCGCTATTTATTCGGGTATGGACTCTGCTATTATGAATCCTTTGAATAAAAGCATAATAGGTTCTATATTCGCTACAGAAGCTCTACTAGGTCGAGACAGACATTATAGAAAATTCAACAAGGCGTCATAGAAGGAAGAAGATTGCTTAATCTAAATTAGATATACCATTTATGGTACATATATTCTGTCTTTAACGACAGGCAAAAACTATTAGGAGGAGTGTAACAATGGGATTTAAAAGTGATATTGAAATCGCACAAGAAGCAAAGCCACAAGACATTAGAGAAGTTGCCGCAAAATTAGGTCTAACAGAAGATGATTTGGATTTATACGGAAAGTATAAAGCAAAGGTTGATATCAACTTATTAAAAAAACCTTCAGGTAAAAAATCAAAGTTAATTTTAACAACTGCTATTAATCCTACTCCTGCAGGAGAAGGTAAAACGACTACAACAATAGGTGTAGCAGATGCTTTACAAAGATTAGGTAAAACTACTCTAGTTGCTTTAAGAGAACCATCTTTAGGACCGGTTTTTGGTGTAAAAGGTGGAGCAGCTGGCGGTGGATATGCACAAGTAGTTCCAATGGAAGATATCAACTTACACTTTACTGGTGATTTCCACGCTATTGGTGCAGCAAACAACTTATTAGCTGCAATGGTAGACAATCATATTTTCCAAGGCAATACATTAGACATCGATGTAAGAAGAGTTGTTTGGAGAAGAGCTGTTGATATGAACGATAGACAATTAAGAAATATTGTCAATGGTTTAGGTGGAAAAGCTCAAGGAATGCCAAGAGAAGATGGATTTGATATAACAGTTGCTAGTGAAATCATGGCAGTCTTCTGTTTATCAAAGGACATTATCGATTTAAAAGAAAGATGTGCAAGAATCGTAGTAGCATACAATAGAAAAGGTGAACCAGTTACTGCTGGAGACATCAAAGCTCAAGGTGCTATGGCTGCACTTCTAAAAGACGCTTTAAAACCAAACTTAGTTCAAACTTTAGAAGGAACACCTGCATTCGTACACGGCGGACCATTTGCTAATATCGCTCATGGCTGTAACTCTGTATTAGCAACTCGCTTTGCTATGAACTATGCTGATTACGTAGTAACAGAAGCTGGATTTGGTGCTGACTTAGGAGCAGAAAAATTCATCGATATTAAATGTAGATTAAACGATTTGCAACCAGATGCAGTAATCATCGTTGCTACAGTTAAAGCATTAAAATACAATGGTGGAGTTGCCAAAGCTGATCTTCAAGAAGAAAATCTTCCAGCATTAGAAAAAGGTATTCCAAACTTATTAAAACACGTTGAAAACATTACACAAGTATTTAAATTACCAGCAGTTGTTGCAATCAATGCATTCCATACTGATACAAAAGCTGAACTAGATTTAGTAGAAGCTAAGTGTAAAGAATTAGGTGTAAATGTTGCCCTTTCTGAAGTATGGGCTAAAGGTGGCGAAGGTGGAGAAGAATTAGCTAAAGAAGTTATCAGACTTTGTGACCAAGAAAGCAATATGGAATTTGCATACGATTTAGAAGATTCTATCAAAGATAAAATCAAAAAAATCTCTCAAAAAATATACGGTGCAGATGATGTAGCTTTCTCTGCAAAAGCTGAAAAAGAAATTGTAAACTTCGAAAAATTAGGATTTGGCAATATGCCAATCTGTATGGCTAAAACTCAATACTCATTAACAGATGACCAAACTGTATTAGGTAGACCAACAGGCTTCAAAATCACCATCAGAGACCTTACTGTTTCTGCCGGTGCAGGATTTATCGTTGCATTAACTGGTGAAGTAATGAAAATGCCAGGCTTACCAAAAGTACCATCAGCTGAAAAGATTGACGTTGATGAATTCGGTACTATTGGTGGTTTATTCTAGGACGAATAGAAGAACTTAATATCTAAGATGAAGGTTTACACCTGTATACGCCTTAGTGTACACTTCTACGGTGTAAACCTTTATTTAAGTAGCATTTAACTTACGAGGGGGATACTTATATGAAAATGATCGATGGCTCATGTGCTGAGTTTACGGATAAATTAGCATCAAAAGCTGCAGTACCTGGGGGCGGTGGTGCAGCAGCTTTAGTGGGTGCTTTAGGAACAGCACTTGCTAGTATGGTTGTAAATTTAACATTAGGAAAAAAGAAATACGCGGAATTCGAAGAAGTAAATAAGGAAATTATGGCAAAAGCCCTTAAGATTCAAGAAGAACTTCTTGAAATGGTAGATAAGGACGCTGAAAACTTCTTACCATTATCTAAAGCTTATGGCCTGCCTAAAGAAACAGAAGAAGAAAAAAAATATAAAGAAGAAACTCTTGAAAAATGCTTAATCGTAGCTTGTGGCGTTCCAGTAGATATTGTGAAGAAAACATATGAAGCAATTTTACTTCATGAAGAATTAGTAGACAAAGGTTCAAAGTTAGCAATAAGCGATGTAGGTGTAGGCGTACAATGCTTAAGAGCTGCTTTGATTAGCGGATGGTTAAATGTACTTATCAATATTAATATGATTAAAGATGAAGCATATGTAGCACAAATTAATGAAGAAGTAAGACCATTAGTAGCAAAGGGTACAAAAATAGCAGATGAAGTCTACAAAATAGTAGAGGAAATGCTTTAAAATAGGAGGCTTATTATGGGAACTTTATTAGATGGAAAAGTAGTAGCAGCTAGTTTAAAAGAAGAAACGTTAAAAGCAGCAAATGAATTACGAGAAAAAGGAATTGCTCCTAAATTGACAATCGTAAGAGTTGGCGCAAATCCAAGTGATTTATCATATGAAAGAGGCGCTCTTAAAAGAATGGCAGGCTGTAATATCGATACAGAAGTAAAAGAATTACCAGAAGATATTACACAAGAAGATTTCATTAAAGCGTTGAAAGAAGTAAACGAAGATAAAAATACTCATGGTATTTTAGTATTTAGACCACTTCCAAAACAATTAGATGAAGAAGTGATTAAATATATTATAGCTCCTGAAAAAGATGTAGATTGCTTTAGTCCAACAAATGTAGCTAAAGTAATGGAAGGAGATGCAACAGGTTTTGCACCTTGTACTCCAACTGCAGTAATGGAAATTTTAAGCTACTACAAGGTAGATTTAAAAGGGGCAAAGACAGTTGTCCTTGGAAGATCTATGGTAGTTGGTAAACCCGTAGCTATGTTATTATTAGGACAACATGCAACAGTAACGATCACTCACTCTAAAACAAAAGAATTGCCAGCAGTATGTGCTGAAGCAGATGTTTTAGTAGCAGCTATCGGTAGAGCAAAAATGGTTACTCCTGAATACGTAAAAGAAGGCGCTGTTGTTGTAGACGTAGGGATTAATGTAGACGAAGAAGGAAAATTATGTGGAGACGTAGATTTTGCAGCCGTTGAAAACAAAGCATCTATGCTTACACCTGTACCAGGTGGCGTTGGCTCAGTAACTACATCTGTATTAGCAAAACACGTAATAAAAGCTTGTACTTTACAAAATAAATAGCAATAATAGTTGAAGAGGCTATCGCAAGAAATTTTTATTGCGATAGCTTTTTTGATATAATCAGTTGAACGGTTGGTTTGTTGGACGGTCGTAGGTTGCTGACTTGTAACTCTTTTTAGTCGT
>CAZVEI010000095.1:0-6799 GCA_964626295.1 uncultured Alkalibaculum sp. | reverse complement strand
GTACACAGTAGTAAAAGATAATTATTTGTTTATTTTTTCATGCGATAGCCGTGGCTACTTTGTTTATCGGGGAGCGCAGCGACGAAGAGAAGCACTAGTAGCACCCATGCCAGGCTTACCCAAGAGCGCAAGGCGATTGACCGCAAGTTAGGGCTTAAGGTAGTCAGGTGGTAAGCAAATATAAAGCTTTTTACTACATATTTTTACAAATTCAGAAAATGAATTTACATTTTCTTTGTCCAATGCTATAGTTATAAATATAAATTATTATTCTACAAATAATTACATACGAACTGAATGAAATTAACGGATAACCTTCGTTAATGGACAGGACTCTGGAGAGACTTTTAATAGCACCGAAGGGGATAAAGCCATACTATGGATAAAAGTATATTTTAACTTAACATTTAAATTTACTTTTTCTTTGAGACTTCGGTCTCATTTTCTATTTATAGCGCAAATTGGTTGGACGGGAAAACCGAACTCGGCTAGAGGCGAGATAAGAACCCAAATCTCTACCCCAGTCATCCAGAGCGAAGCAAAATTGCTTAACCACTGTTCAACCATCGCTCAACTATTGTTAATAAATATCATGGAGGTATTGAAAATGAAGGGCATTATTACAGTTATTGGCAAAGATAAAGTAGGAATCATTTACAAAGTTACAAAAGTATTAGCAGAAAAAAAGGTCAATGTGGAGGATATTAGCCAAACCATTATGCAAGATTATTTTACCATGATGATGATGGTCAATCTTTCAAATATGGACTGCGATTTTAAAGAATTAAAAAATTCTTTAGAATCTTTAGGAGAAGAAATTGGATTGTCTATAAAGGTACAATTAGAAGACTTATTTAATTCAATGCATAATATTTAAGGAGGCAATTTCATGAGCTTTTACAGTAATATTTTTGAAACACTTCGAATGATCGAAGAAGAAAATTTAGATATACGAACGACCACCATGGGGATTTCTTTGTTGGATTGTATTGATTCTAATGGCGAACGGGCTAGACAAAAAATTTATGACAAAATAACTAAATACGCTGAAAACCTCGTTAAAGTTGGAGATGAAATTGAAACAGAGTTTGGCATTCCTATCATCAACAAGAGAATCTCTGTTACGCCAATAGCCCTTATTGCAGCTGCAAGTGATGACAAAAATTACACTGCCTTTGCAAAAACATTGGACAAGGCAGCTAAAGAAGTTGGCGTAAACTTTATTGGTGGATTCTCTGCATTAGTTCAAAAAGGCTTTGCCAAAGGAGATGAAATTCTCATCCATTCCATACCAGAAGCCTTAAGTGAAACAGAAAGGGTATGCTCCTCTGTTAATTTAGCTAGTTCAAAAGCGGGTATCAATATGGACGCCGTAAAGCTTATGGGTAAAATCATAAAGGATACTGCATATTTGACAAAAGATCAGGATTCTATAGGTTGTGCAAAATTCGTCGTATTTTGTAATGCTGTAGATGATAACCCATTTATGGCTGGAGCTTTTCATGGTGTAGGAGAACCAGAAGTGGTCATTAATGTAGGGGTAAGCGGACCAGGTGTAGTAAAGTCTGCATTAGAAATAGATAAAGGTGCGCCATTAGACGTTGTTGCTGAAAATATAAAAAAGACTGCCTTTAAAATTACTAGAGCTGGCCAAATCGTAGGAAAGGAAGTATCCTCTAGACTTGGTGTTCCTTTTGGCATATTAGACTTGTCTCTAGCTCCAACTCCAGAAATCGGAGACAGCGTTGCAAGAATTCTAGAAGAAATTGGTTTAGAAGCTTGTGGTACACATGGCACAACTGCATGTCTGGCAATGCTTAACGATGCAGTTAAAAAAGGTGGAATTATGGCATCTTCTTCTGTTGGAGGATTAAGTGGCGCATTTATTCCAGTAAGCGAAGACGAAGGAATGATCCAAGCTGTTTTAAATGGCGCTTTGACTTTTGATAAATTAGAAGCTATGACAAGCGTATGTTCTGTAGGATTAGATATGATTGCCATTCCTGGAGACACCCCAGAGTCTACAATTTCTGCTATCATTGCAGATGAAGCAGCAATTGGCATGATTAACCATAAAACAACAGCCGTACGCCTCATTCCCGTACACGGTAAAACTGTTGGAGACACGGTAGAATTCGGGGGGCTTTTAGGCTACGCCCCAATTATGTCTGTGCATAAATTCAGTTCCGAGGACTTTATCAATAGAGGCGGAAGAATACCTGCACCGATTCATAGCTTTAAGAATTAATTACGGTTGGATGGTTGGATGGGAAAAACTTAATTAGCAGAATGTAAATGGGTTTGTTTTCAAAAAGTCTCCTAGTGCCATTCTTTGCTACTCTCTGAATGACGCTGCGCGCAAGGCAACGACCTATGACGACTTATAATAACTTTATATAAAGATGAAATCAGCGGAACGATGAGGGCACCGTTCCGTACTGATTTAGAGGCAGGAAGTTAAAGGTTGAATGTAAGACATAACCTCGCCTTGGTGAGTGTATTTTTCCCGTCCAACGAACCAACCTTCCAACCGAATAGCTTTCCGCTTTTTATTGCTCATGTACATCTACAGAATCAAGATATTTTTTGATCACATCCACATCGTATCCTTTGCGATATAGTGCTTCCATGATTTTTTGGCCAACTTCTCTGTCACTTAGACCCTTTTTTTTGTACTTTTCAATGTACTTGTTCCCCAATTTTTCGAGTCGATTTATAAATACTTGGTCGAATTCTGTTTCCCGGGAAATAATTTTGTTACTTACTGTTCGTATATCTTCTGATCGATAGCCTCTTTGTAGAAAGTATTGGCTAATTTTTACAAGTTTGTCTCTATAAGGCAATTGATTGTATTTATTTTCCACCTTCTCCATTTGTTTTTCTAAATGAGACAGCTCTAGTTCGTGTGGATAGCTTGATTGCAATTGAGCCATGATAGACTCTTCTTCTAATCCCTTCTTTATGAGATAATACTTTATTTTGCTCTTAGAGTGTCCCTCTAGGATTTTACCTTTTATATATGTTTTAATGTACTGATCGTCATCGATAAACTTATAGTCCTTTAATTTATCAATAGCTATACGAACTGTACTTTCATCAAATTCTTTGCCTAAAAGATAATTTTCGACCTCTTGCTCCGTTCTCATACGAAAACCTAAATACTTTATTGCTAAGTTATAAGCTTTTTTTAGGCTTGCTTGTTTTTGAATCTCTAAAAGTTCTTCTTTATCTACTTCCTTTCCTACAGATAAATGGTGTAAAAAGATGAGTTCGTCATTTACAGAACATAAAAATTCTCCATCGATAAAGAGATTGTAGAATGTTCCATTCTTTTGTGGTTTTAGTTCTGTTATTTTCATTTGAATATACCTTTCTTAAAAAGCGCTTCGCACTTTTGTTCTACGTTTTTGGTTCTAGACCTTTATTTTGTATTTCCCTTATAATAGACGCCATAAATGAGCTTTCTTTCTTCTACTGGTGTATTCGAATACTCATAACAATTTTTTAGTTTTTCTAGAGCTTCTTTTCCTAATTCCTCATCATTAGCATAGATTGTAGCAATCGTTTCACCTTTTTTTGCTTGTTCACCAACTTTTTTATTTAAATAGATTCCAACACCTAAATCAATTTTGCTTTCTTTGTTTTCTCTACCAGCACCTAATAGCAAAGCACATGAGCCTATTTTCTCTGCTTCTATGTGAGAGACGTACTGAGTTTTATCTGAAAGAAATTTAATTTCGTATTTCCCTGTAGGCAATGTTTCAGGGTTAAGTACTACTTCTTTTTTCCCCTCTTGTGCTTTAACAAGCTCTACAAATTTTTCAAGGGCTTCCCCGCTCTTGATTTTTTCCTTAATAAGATTTCTAGCTTCTTCATGTGTTACTTTAAGTCCAGCTAGCAATAAAAGTTCTGAGCCTAATACAAGGCATAATTCTACAAGATCCTCCGGTCCTTCGCCTTGTAGCACTTCAATAGCTTCTTTTACTTCTATGGCATTTCCAACTGCCCTACCTAAAGGCTGTTCCATATCGGATATGACTGCAACTACATCCTTGCCCATATCTGTGCCAATCTCGATCATAATTCTTCCTAATTCTACAGCGTCTTCTTCGCTCTTCATAAAGGCCCCATTACCCATTTTTACATCTAAGACAATTCCTTGTGCTCCTGAAGCTAATTTTTTGCTCATTACGCTACTTGCAATAAGGGACAAATTGTCTACAGTCGCTGTTACATCCCTTAAGGCATAAATTTTCTTATCTGCTGGTGCTAAATCTCCTGTTTGCCCGGATATGGCTACGCCTATATTATTAACTTGCTCAATAAAATCCTCTTCTGACATTTCAGTATTAAATCCTTCTATAGACTCTAATTTGTCAATGGTACCACCTGTATGGCCTAATCCTCTTCCTGCCATTTTAGCCATAGGCACACCACAAGAGGCAATTAATGGCGCTAGAATTAAAGTGGTTTTATCCCCTACTCCACCTGTACTGTGCTTGTCCACAACCACTCCTTCTATTTGAGATAAATCTAAAATATCTCCTGAGTTCATCATAGCTTTTGTCAAGTCAACAGTTTCTCTGCGGGACATCTTTTTTAAAAATATAGCCATTAAAAGAGCTGAAGCTTGATAATCAGGTATGGTTCCCTTAGTGTACTCTCTTACAAAATAGTCAATCTCTTCTGTAGAAAGCTCTTCCCCTTCTCGTTTTTTGAGAATAATATCATACATTCTCATGGTACACCTCCGTATATATATTTTCGCTATATCAATTCCTCAAATCTGTTTTCTGCTTCACCTTTTGACCAGATCACTTCTTTTTTGCCGAAAGAATAGATTAAGGTAGTGTGTTCCCAATCTATTTCCCAGTGGTTTGCGCTCTCATCGTAATATCCGTCTAATAAAATCAACTCTATAATTCGATTATTGCTTTCAAAGTACTCCTTATAGGTTTCCATTAAGTCTTCCCCAAGATATTTTGAATAATCTATAGCCATTGCTTTTAAAAGCCACTCATATCTTGCATAGGTTTTAATCAATAATCGCGTCAAATATCTCTCACTTATAAATAAAAAATCTTTTTTCTTTAAAGGCCTATAGTCCTCTACTAATAAACTGTAATTCTCTTCCTTAATCCATTGATACTGTCCCTTTTCAATTGCTGGTTGAATAATAGATATAAAATCTTCATCTGAAAGCATTCGTAGATACATATCTATTTCCGTATCCTTTAATTGTCCTTGGCTATCTGCTACCTTTATGATCTCTGCAAAATTGCTACGATTTAACCTTATTAGATTCAGTGGTTTTTCTTTAAAATCAAATAAAAGGTCGACAGTTGCATTTTCTAATATATTGGTTATATCTACCATGGCAATACCCCCTAATTTACTTTTAATTTGTACGTTCTAAATTCTAAGTTAAAATATTTGTTTAGATGGTTTACATACAACTTAGAACGTTAAACTTAGCTTTCATTTATATCATTATAAAGTTTATATATAAATTATTCAAAAAAATAAAAAATAATAAGGTATCATAGGCAACCTTATTATTTTTATTATAATATAAACTATTATTTTACACACCATATGACACTGCCTTTATTGAAAACCACAGAAACAATTCTATTTTTAGATTACGATGACTACGCCAAAAGTCACACTAACCTTTGAGCAAATACATTTTCTAAGTTTGCTTTTTTGACCCTGGTCTTTACTTCTTCGCTATCAATACTATACAAACCTAATTCCTTCATTTTATTAAAATAATCTGCACCTGCAAAAGTATATCTCTTTCTTTTTCCTTCAACAGTGTTGGTCATTTGGCTTTCATAAGCTAATAGTCCTCCAATAGCTATGCTCCTTGGTAAAATAAGTAGAGGCATTCCAAGATACCATCTGACTGCGTTGTGACCTGCAAGAGATCCTGTACATATGGCTTCCGTATGGCCAACAAATAAACCTGATTTTTCACCTGCACAAAATAAATTATTTAGTCCAGTTACTTTCATATTATTTTCTCTTGGCGCTACAGATAGATAACGGATAGAATTGCCCTTTCCGCCTGCATATGGATCTATATACTTAGCTTTTTCTAAGCCCTTGATTTTTCGAAGTTTTTCAAGAGGATAATAGGATGTCATTAATTTAGGATGACCTGTATCTAATAAAACTACATTTTCTGCAAATTCTTTTAAAGCATATTGCTGACAAACTTTTTGTTTTAATTTGTCCATATTAATATCTTCTGATGGAACTTTTAGGACAACTACTCCTGTCTCATCTAATTGTTTTGCAATCTCTGGTGATAAGGTCTCTTTTCCGATTTCACAAGATCCACTAAAAGCACCATAAACATCTTCTTCTCTTTCTCCTTGTAAATCGGACACTCCAGCCCTAGAACTAATACTTACTCTAGGCCCAAATGCAGGGCATCTAAGAACGCACATAGAACAGCCATTACCGTATCTTAAGCAATTGCCCATAGGCCCAGTAGATCCTGTAGTTTCTATAAATACATCTCCAGAGACAAAGCTACCATCGTAGAGAATAATTCCTACTACATTGTCTCCTTCTTTTTTTACGTCAATAACTCTAGTTTTAACGAATATTTTAATTCCCATGTCTTCCACATATTCTTTTACCATAGGCTCTATAATATTCACATCATATAACCAAGCGTGTTCATGACCTGGAAAATCGATATTTTTATGTCTCGTAGCCTTATCTGTTAATGAAATCAAATCTCCTGCACCTAATGCAATTAACTCCTCTGCAGCTGTATACCTTCCAT
>CAZVEI010000094.1:2392-6862 GCA_964626295.1 uncultured Alkalibaculum sp. | reverse complement strand
CGGTTTATGGAAATGTAGCTTTTGCAATGGAAATTGTTGGGAAAGGTCCTTCTGAGGTTAAGGAAAGAGTAAATGAAGTCTTAGGATTAGTTGGATTGTCTGATCGAGCTCATTATTTTCCAGACCAATTATCAGGTGGAGAACAACAGAGAGTTGGAATAGCTAGGGCAATTGTCAATAAACCTGACCTGATCATTTGTGATGAGCCTACTGGAAATTTAGATCCAAATACATCAAAAGATATAATGAAAATATTAGAGAATATCAACAATCAGGGCACTACAATTATTATAGCAACTCACGATAAAGAAATCGTAAATGATATGCAAAAAAGGGTAATAGCCTTAAGCGGTGGAAAGATTATTAAAGACGGAAGAGGTGGGTATCCAAATGAAGATTAACACCTTTAGGTATTTCTTTAGAGATTGCTATAGGAGCATTAAAAAAAATTCTCTAATGAGTATTGCATCAATCATCTCAGTTTTAGCAGCCTTGGTCATACTTGGGATTTTCTTGATTTTAGCCTTTAATATAGAACATATCACCAACGAAATGGAAGACCAATTGGAATTAAAGGTATTTTTAAAAGAAAATATCACAGAAGCTCAGAAGGATTCTCTCGAAAATGCTTTTGATTCTAATTCTAATATAGAAAGTTTTGCTTTTGAAACAAAAGAAGATGCATTAAAGAATATGGCAGAAAAACTAGATCAATATCAAAAGATTCTAGAAGGATTAGACGAGGACAACCCTTTGCCTGAATCTTATGTAGTAAAAGCAGTAAATGGAAAAAAAATCGTGTCATTAAGTGAAGAGTTAAGCAAATTAGAAGGTGTAGACTACATAAATTATGGTGAAGACTACGTAGATTCCCTTATGAAATTTAGTGATTTTGCAAATGCACTAAGTTTAATCGTATTAGTGATTTTAACAGGAATCTCCCTCTTTATTATCTTTAACACAATTAAAATCACGGTATTCGCCCGACGAAAAGAAATTGGCATTATGAAACTGATTGGTATACACCTATAATCACTTTATCCTCATAGTTGTATTGGCGTAGGTGTTGTAGGAAGCCTGTTTTCAATGCGAAAATTCTTGGATATATAAGGTAAAAAAATCACAAATGAATTAGGAGGCTATATTGTGAAAAAAAAGTTAGTTAGTTTATTGATAGTGGGTCTTATGCTTGTTAGCTTGCCGGTACAGGCATCTACAACAGAGTTGAAAAGCGACCTACAAAAAAATGAAAAATCTCAGGGTGAGGTAAAAGAAAAGCTTGATGCAAATAGTGCCTCTATGGAGGAATTAAAAGAGGAAATTGACAAGTTAGACGCTCAGATTAAAAAGGCGGAAGGCAAGATTGCAGATATTCAAAAGAATATTGACAAAACTCAAAAAGAATTAGATGTTATAGTCGTTGAGCTAGAAGCAGCCGTAGCGAAAAAAGAAGAACAAAAAGAGACTTTGGATGAAAGATTAAGGATTATGTACATGTATAGCGACACAAGTTCATTAGAAATTCTCTTTAGTTCCGAAAGTTTCAGTGATTTGATTTCCAAAATGGATATGATTAAAACCATTGGCGAATACGATCGGGATTTGTTTGCAGAATTAGAAGCTTTAGAAGATGAAATTGCAAAGAAAAAAGAAGAGATTGAAGTAAAGAAAAACAATCTTTTAGGCATGAAAAAGAAAGCCGAAGATCAAAGAGGCAGTTTAAACATAATTAAGGCAGAAAGAAACGATTATTATAGTGAGTTAAAGGCTAATTCAGATAAGTTAGAAGCGGAACTTAGAGAATTAGCTGCGGAGTCTAATTCTATTGAGGCTGAAATTAAAGCTATACTAGCACAAAGGGCTGCAGAGCAAGCAGCACAACAGACTCAAAACAGCAGTAGCGGAGGCTCTTCACAACCAGTAAGCCAACCTACAACCAACGGAGCATACAGATGGCCTGTACCTGGACACAGTTCAATCTCTTCACCATACGGATACCGTACACATCCTGTCTTAGGGTCAAGAAGTTTCCATACAGGAATTGATATCCCAACAGGAAGACGTGCTGGGGTTAATGCAGTGGCTGTTGGAGATGGGGTAGTTATAAAATCCGTGAATAGCGGTAGCTATGGCAACTACGTCATTGTAGACATGGGAACAGATAAAAACGGGAACAATATCAGTGCCCTTTACGCTCATTTAGCACAACGCTACGTTAGCGCGGGAACTAGAGTTTCAGCAGGACAAGCAATTGGTGAAGTTGGTACGACAGGTAGGTCTACTGGAATACACCTTCACTTTGAAATAAGAGTAAATGGTTCACATACGAATCCATTAAATTACGTAAGATAATACATATAAAAAAACTTCTAGGTGCAAGCCTAGAAGTTTTTTGTTTTCTGCTATTCAACTTAAAGAGTTTCGCATTCCGCTTTTTGCTTTTTCCCGTCCAAGGATTTTAATAAAATCTTAAGTTTTATTTTATATACTTAACTGAATTAAGGGAAGGATGCTAGCTCAATCGTTTTATCTTGATAAAGAGTTTGTAAAGTGGTAACATTCTTAAGAGTTAAAGTGATTAAAGCTCGTGGATTACGCATATAATTCATTTATAGGTAAAATACTTTTTAATATATAAAGGGAGGCTTTATGAAAAATAAAAAATGGTATGTGGTTGTAATTGTAGTGATTCTGCTTTTATTGGTGACGAATGTTGCAACCTTTATTGTTGCAAATGGTATTTCTATTGCACTAGGAGATAAAATCATCGTAAAAACAGAAGATACTGCTACAACAGAGTACATAAAGAAGCTATTATATTTAAAAGATGAAATTCAAGCAAGTTACTATAAGGATGTTGAAGACCAGAAATTACTAGATGGGGCTATGAAAGGGATGTTTGAAGCAGTTGGTGATCCTTACACAGCTTATTATGATGAAAATCAGTTTCAAGATTATATGGAACAGGTAGAAGGAAGTTATGTAGGAATTGGCGTAGTAGTAGGTTTGAATGAAGACAATAGAGTGACCGTGGTTTCATCAATAGAAGGTTCTCCTGGGAAAAAAGCAGGGTTGATTTCTGGAGACCTTATTGTAAAAATAAATGGAGATGATGTCAGTAGCTTAAATCTAGAACAGGTAGTCTCTAAGATCAAAGGCGATGCGGGCACTTCTGTAGTATTAGAAATTGAAAGAGAAGACGCGGGGGAGCTTATTAAAAAAGAAATCACTCGAGAAGAAATTGTATTAAAGAGTGTAGATAGCATGCTTTTAGAAGATAATATTGGTTATATAACGATTACTCAATTTGAAACAAATACTGCAATAGAATTTGAAGAGCATTTAGCCAAATTACAATCTGCAAATATAAAAGGCTTAATCGTTGATGTAAGAGATAATCCAGGTGGGATGATGGACACTGTTGTGGAGATTGTAGACCAATTAATAGGAGAATCTGTAATTGTTTATACAGAAGATAAGACGGGTAAAAAAGAAATAATGAGCTCTGAAGAAAAGAGCAAATTAGACTTGCCAATGGCCGTATTAATTAACGAAGGTTCTGCTAGTGCATCGGAAATATTTGCAGGCGCCTTACAAGATACAGGAGCAGCTACAGTAGTAGGAACAACATCCTTTGGTAAGGGAATCGTACAGAGAATGAGCGACTTAGGCGATGGCACAGGCTACAAAATAACCGTATCCGAATACTTTACGCCTAATGGAAGAAACATCCACGGCAAAGGAATCAAGCCGGACGTAGAAGTAGAAATGTCTCAAAAAGCTCGCTATGAGGCGGACTTTGATTTAAAAGATGATGTGCAGTTGAATAAGGCGATTGAAATTATGAAGGAAAAAACGAAATAAGTTGGTAAGGTGTCAATATGAAGTGTTTTACACTACACTTGATGGTTAAATAAGGGAACGACGAGGGCGTCGTTCCCTACAGATTGGAAGGTTTGCTAGTTGGAAAAAATGTAGGCGCGGACGACCCTGTCCACCTATATTAAGCCACCGTTGGTAGCATATGTGTTTTTGTTGACCACCTGACCACCTGACCACCTTACTACCTTAAAAGGAGGTAAAAGTATGCCGGATTTTAGGGTTACTTCTGATTTTACCCCTCAGGGGGATCAGGGGAGGGCTATTGCGGAGTTGAGCAAAGGAATAAAGGACGGGCTTAAAGCGCAAACTTTACTAGGAGTTACAGGTTCTGGAAAGACCTATACTATGGCAAAAGTGATTGAAGATATAAACAAGCCTACTTTAATACTAGCTCATAATAAAACATTAGCCGCCCAGTTGTATAACGAATTTACAGAGTTTTTCGGAGAAAATGCTGTAGAATACTTCGTAAGTTATTACGATTATTATCAGCCTGAGGCATATGTGCCTGGTTCCGATTTATATATTGAAAAAGATGCGTCTGTTAATGATGAGATTGACAAACTTCGCCACTCGGCAACAGCGGCC
>CAZVEI010000094.1:0-2382 GCA_964626295.1 uncultured Alkalibaculum sp. | reverse complement strand
GCGAAAAGATGTCATTGTCGTGTCTTCCGTATCTTGTATTTATGGACTAGGTAGTCCAATTGATTATGAGAACTTAGTTTTATCCCTTCGCCCTGGAATGGAAAAAGACCGAGATGATGTCATCCGTAAGCTTATTGACATACAGTATAAGCGAAATGATATTGAATTTAGCCGAGGAACCTTTCGAGTACGAGGAGATGTGTTAGAGATTTTTCCAGCTGCATCAACAGATAAAGCTGTTCGAATAGAATTTTTTGGAGACGAAGTAGACCGTATTTCTGAAATTGAGGTGCTTACGGGTGAAGTGACAGGTTATCGAACCCATATATCCATATTCCCAGCATCTCACTACGCTACAACTCCTGAAAAACTAGAAGTTGCTATAAAGGGAATTGAAGAGGAGCTAGAGCAGCAGATAAAGGAATTTAAAAAAGCAAATAAACTACTTGAAGCTCAAAGAATTGAACAGAGGACCAATTACGATATTGAAATGCTTCGGGAAATGGGCTACTGTAACGGCATAGAGAATTACTCTCGACACGTCAGTGGGTTAGAACCTGGAAGCCCGCCCTCTACTTTAATTGATTACTTTCCTAAGGACTTTCTACTCATAGTAGATGAATCTCATGTTACCATTCCTCAAGTTCGGGGTATGTATGCAGGAGACCGCTCTAGAAAAAGCAATTTGGTAGAGTATGGATTTCGGTTGCCTTCTGCATTAGATAATAGACCGCTAAATTTCCAAGAGTTTGAGAATAAAATCTACAGGGTTGTATTTGCTTCTGCAACTCCAGGTCCCTATGAAAAGGAAAAATCACAAAAGGTAGTAGAGCAAATCATCCGACCTACTGGATTAATTGATCCAGAGATTGAAGTAGTGCCAATAAAAGGTCAAATCGACCACTTAGTTGGTCAAATCAATGCAAAGATTGAAAAGGGTCAAAGGGTGCTGGTTACCACTTTGACAAAGAAAATGGCAGAAGATTTAACGGATTACTTAAAAGAAATTGATATAAAGGTTCAATACTTGCATTCAGATGTTGTCACTTTAGAGCGTACACGGATCATACGGGATTTAAGGCTTGGGATATACGACGTTTTAATAGGGATCAACTTGCTTCGAGAAGGTCTTGATATTCCAGAAGTAGGTCTAGTAACTATATTAGATGCAGACAAGGAAGGATTTCTGCGATCCGAAACTTCTCTTGTTCAAACAATTGGACGAGCTGCCCGAAATGTAGACGCTAAAGTTATCATGTACGCAGATAATATGACAGGCTCTATGGAAAGAGCTATTGCAGAAACCAATAGAAGAAGAAAAATTCAAGAGGAATACAATATAAAACACGATATAATACCTCGATCGGTTAAAAAGAAGATCCACGATGCAATAAAAGTGACAAAAGTCGCCGAGGACGAAGAAAAATACATGGTAGAAGGCGAAAATATAGAAGAAACAATAATAAAACTAGAACAAAAAATGATGGCAGCAGCAGAAGAACTAGAATTCGAAAGAGCAGCTGAACTTAGGGATCAAATTCAAGCCCTTAAAAGAAGGGAGCATTTATGAAATACATTACGATAAAAGGTGCTAAGGAGCATAATTTAAAGAATATTGACGTCAAGATTCCTCGGGATCAGTTTGTTGTTTTAACTGGGCTTAGTGGGTCTGGGAAGTCTTCCTTAGCTTTCGATACGATATATGCAGAAGGGCAGAGAAAGTATGTGGAGTCTCTTTCGTCCTATGCAAGAATGTTTTTAGGTCAAATGAGCAAGCCTGATGTAGAGAGTATAGAAGGTTTGTCTCCCGCAATATCCATTGATCAAAAGACTACCAACCGAAATCCTCGTTCTACTGTAGGTACGGTTACGGAAATTTATGATTATTATCGATTGTTATACGCTAGAATAGGGATTCCTCACTGTCCTAAATGCGGCAAGGAGATTTCATCCCAATCTGTAGACCAAATGGTAGACCAAATTATGTCTATGGAGCCTAGGACAAAATTTCAGGTTCTCGCCCCCATTATTCGAGGCGCAAAAGGGCAGCATAAAAAGCTTTTAGAATCTATTAAGAAAGATGGGTATGTTCGAGCCATTATTGATGGTGAGATGTTTGAATTAAGCGAGCAAATCGATTTAGATAAAAATAAAAAGCATACTATTGAAGTGGTCATCGACCGCTTGGTCGTAAAAGAAAATATGGAAAAGAGATTAGCAGATTCTATAGAAACAGCCCTAAAGATGACTGATGGAGTCATTATAGTCGACGTAATTGACGGAGAGAGACACACATATAGTGAAAAATTTGCCTGTGACGACTGTGGCATTTCTATGGATAAATTAGAACCGAGAATGTTCTCTTTTAATAATCCTTTTGGA
>CAZVEI010000093.1:2685-6873 GCA_964626295.1 uncultured Alkalibaculum sp. | reverse complement strand
TGGCTACATTCGGTTTTGCTATTTGTTATGACATGCGCTTTCCGGAGCTCTTTCGGATTATGGCACTACAAGGCGCTCAAGTGATCATCGTGCCTGCTAATTTTACAATACACACAGGCAAAGATCACTGGGAATCCCTTCTAAGGGCTCGAGCCATAGAAAATGCCTGCTATGTAGTTGCACCAGCACAAATAGGAAACAAATCGAGATTTGCTTCTTATGGAAAAACCATGATCATCGACCCTTGGGGTAATGTAATAGCTAAGGCAAGCGACATTCCATGCGTGATCACAGCAGAGATCGATCTAAATCTATTAGTTAGCATAAGAGCTCAAATACCAAGTATAAAGAGCAGGCGAGAAGATGTATATAAGTTAGAGAGGATATTTTATTAATAGTAGATTACTGGCATTTATCTCTATTTTTTATTTATAATATATACTCTCACTTTATATAAAAATACAGATGTAGTATTGATATAAAAGTGGGCAATTTTTAAAAATTTGCTATTTAAATAAATTCTCTTGCTATTTTTATACCGTAGTAGAAGAAAAATAATAAAATATAATGTGTCTTATATTCTAGTAATATTAAAGATAAATATTTCAAACAATATTTGTTTGATTTTATCGATTTATCTGTTATTATATTGTAGGTTATTACTATTACTAAGGAGGACAAGATGACTTTAGAGATGACGATTGGTCTCATCGGTGGTTTGGGACTTTTTATTTATGGAATGAATCTTATGTCAGATGGTTTAAAATCTGTCGCTGGAGATCGAATGAAACGTCTCTTAGAAATTCTAACAAACAATAGGCTTATGGCGATTTTTGTAGGTACCATCGTAACTATGATTGTGCAAAGCTCTAGCACTACAACAGTAATGATTATTGGATTTGTCAATGCAGGGCTGATGAATTTAATGCAAGCTGGTGGTGTTATACTGGGTGCTAATATTGGCACTACAATCACCGCACAACTAATTGCATTTGATATTGCAGGTATTGCACCCTTATTTATAGGTGTTGGCGTTCTTGTAACACTCTTTGCAAAGAAGAAGAAAAGCCGGGAAATTGGTGGGATTATTCTAGGTTTTGGTATATTATTTGTAGGTATTAATACCATGTCTGATGTTATGAGCCCTTTAAGAGATAATCAAAGATTCATTGATATTTTAGTTTCTTTTGGACAGAATCCTCTTTTCGGTTTATTGGCTGGAGCAGGAATTACAGCTATTATACAAAGCAGTAGTGCCACAGTCGGTCTACTTCAGGCAGTAGCCATATCTGGTGCTTTTGATGGCATCGGAGGGACAAGCCCCTTATCTATTATTATACCTATTATATTAGGCGTGAATATTGGTACTTGCGCAACTGCATTATTATCCTGTATCGGTACTAGCACAACAGCTAAGAAAGCAGCTATCATACATTTATTCGTCAATATCGCAGGTTCCATTTGGATAATGATTTTATTAGGTGTACTTAATACTGTTACAAAGGGTAACAATCCTTTCTATGAGTTTTTGACAGCTATATCAGGCAACCGAATTGTAGATGGTCAAACCCTACCTGATATAAATAGGCAAATTGCTAATTTCCATACTATATTTAATATTACTAATATGCTTATTTTGCTTCCTTTTATAACTCCAGTGGTTCACTTTATAGACCGATTATTACCGGATCAAATTAACCCTGAGGAACTTAGAGTTCAATTTGATGAGCGTATCATGGAAAATCCATCTGTTGCTATAGGTCAATTAGCAAAAGGAGTAGTACGAATGGGCAATCTTGCGAATAAAAACCTAAGCCAGTCTATAGAAGCTCTTCTAACTAAAAACGAGGCTTTATGTGAGAAAGTTCGAGAAAGAGAAAAGCTAGTAAATGAATTTGAAAAAGATATTACTGAGTACCTCGTATTATTATCAAACAAATCTTTATCTGAGAAAGAAAATAATCGTGTTTTAAATTTATATAATTGTATACATAATATAGAAAGAATCAGCGACCATGCAGATAACTTAGCTGAACTAGCTCAGTATCGCATTGATAATAAGGTTAGCTTTAGCGACACAGCAATTGACGAATTAAAGGTGATGATGAATACTGTTATTGAGACAAGCCAAAATGCTATTAAAGCTATTGAGACATATGATCGCTCTATTGCTATAAGGGTCGTTAAGAGGGAAGAAGAAATCAACACTATGGAAGAACAATTAAGAACAGGCCACATAGACAGACTGAATAAACAAGTTTGTAAGCCAGCTACCGGAGTGATTTTCCTAGACATCATAAGCAATTTAGAAAGAGTAGGAGATCATGCCACTAATATAGCTGAGTTAATTCTAGATTAATCAAAAGAGTGTATGACACAAATTATTACTTAATAAATGACACAAAAAATGTGGTAGTTCTAATAGAGCTACTACTTTTTTATTTCATTAGGGACGTGAGTTTTTTGAGGGGACTCAGTAGGGATGGGACTTTTCAGGTCAAGATACTAAGTCTTGACCTCTTTTTTAATTGCAAATATCTATCCCTCCCCATATGCCCACTAGTTTTATTATGATTATTTGCTATTACCTCCTCAAGTAGAAGGGGGAATAGATTTTTTAGAAAGTTTTGACGAATACTCCTCTAAGAATTTCCCGTAATCTTTATAGATCATTTTATACTTTTGAGCACTACCACATCCCATTCCTATATAATATTGGGCGAGAGTATTTTCAACCCAGCTATCAAGTTCTTCGTGATGAATAGATTCTGTCAAAAGTTTAGATTCTACTGTATCACGGTCGGAGTCAAAAGGGTATGCAACTGAAACATAAAGCTGACTCCTCGTAATGTAAATAATATCATCTTCCTGGATATTCTTGTCGTTTTCATCTCTTTGTTTTCTTTCTTCTTCCTCTTGGATTAGGCCTAAAGAGTTGAGCATCTGAATATATTTATCTTTATACAATTCAGGAATGGTAATATACAAAGAATCTTTATTAAAATTAGTATTGCAAATGTCTTCTAGAAGAGATAGGGCCTCGTTTTTTAAATAAAAAACCGGTCCTGTTTTTTGATGAGTTTCTAAATAGCATTTTACATCTGAAGTTTGGGAGAGTTCCTCTCCGTTAATCCTAAACAAAGAACATTTATAACCAGTGTATTTGCTTGCAGTGATTAATTTATTAGGAAAATGTGGTTTGGCTACTATTTCAAAGACGACCTTTTTACCATTTATATCCTTTTCAAATATAAAACTCATTAAGCTACCTCCTTCAAATATTGTTTGTTATATTTATTATATAATATCATGCTACCTAAGTATAACAAACTACAAAAGGGAGAACTTCTTTATAATCTTAGGGAAAGTTTGAAATAATTAATATAATTATAAATACATGTCGATGGTATAATATATACAAATACATTTATGTGAGGTAAATAATGAAGGAAGCAATGTACTACAAGAAACATGGCCAAGTTATCAGCTGTGTACTCTGTCCCCTATGTAGATCCTATTGAGAAAAAGCCTATTGGGGAGTGGAAGTGAGGTAAAAAGGACTTCCTAGGGACTTCTCAGAAACGGCACTTTTCAGGTAAAGAGATTAAGTCTTGGCCTCTTTTTAATTGCAAATATTCGCATAATAAATATTATCTGCAATATTGAAATTAGAAATGGAAGATTTATTGTTGGCAAAATATAAGATTTTATTAATAGATTATAATTGTTATAATGTAATTATAGTAATAATTAAAGGGAGGAATAATAATGCTTAAGGATGAGGCAAGAAAGTACATTGAAAGTGAATTAAAATACGGAGAGCAGAGAAAACTCTACAACTACAACTGTGCTGAAACACTGCTCAATGCTTGCAATGATTATTACAAATTAGGTTTAGATAAAAAAACATTTAAAGCTATCGTTCCATTTGGTGGAGGATTTTATTCTGAAAAAGCTTGTGGAGTATTGACAGGAGGTATTGCAGCATTAGGCGTGATGTATTCGGAGGATAAGCCTACAGATAATAACAAAGTGAAGGAAATAACTCAACAATGGGTAAAGGCTTTTGAAGAAGAGTTTAGCCATAGCGATTGTAAAGAGATTAAACCTATTAATAGAAATCCCGAAACGGGCTGTACCAATGTAATATTGAGGGCTGCTGAACTATTGGAATCGATAATTGAAAGT
>CAZVEI010000093.1:0-2675 GCA_964626295.1 uncultured Alkalibaculum sp. | reverse complement strand
GGGTGTCCATCGTGAGGTGGAATCTGAAGAAAGTGGGAGGCAAACCCCTGGTCTGACGGACAGAAATATATCATTGAAGAACTAAAAAAGTAGGGAGGCTATAAAGGAACATACCGCTGGCTCAGCCAGCGGTCATGATTCCAGTCCTTAAAATAATTGAGATATTCTTACTATATTTGATTACTCTATATACTGACCCGCGTAAAAGCCTTCTCGAACAGCATTTCCAACCTTACCGACTTTCTGGCAATCTCCTACTATACGAGTTTTTGTATGATATTTTGAGCTTATTTTTTCAGCCAGCGAATTATTCGGTCTCATTCCAAATGCAGAAACAACCGTATCACCTTTAATAAATACATCGTTACCATCTTTTGATACAGTCCTAACACCTTCGGGGGTTATTTCAAGAACCTTGTGATTAGTATAAATTTCTACATTATGCTGTTTTAGCATTGGAATAAGAGCTGCTTTATTTATAAAGTGGTCGTTTATTGCAACCTCATCTAGCATCTCAATGATAGTTGTATTCTTGCCTTCCATTGCAGTTTCTAGTGCACTGTCACATGCAGAAAGACCTCCACCGCAGTATATTATTTTATTTCCTTTTAGCTTATCTTGGTTAAGATGAGCAGTTATAATGTCAATGGCGTTTTCTATCCCTTTTATTTTTGGTATCACCGGTGCTGCACCGGTTGCGATTATAATTGTATCTGCTTTTTCAAGTTTAGGCGAATCCACAGCTATTTCAGTGTTAAGATGAACATCCACATGGAGTATTTCCATCTGGTGCTTGTACCATTGAACTAGTTCACGTAACTGAGATTTGAAATCAGGAGTTGCAGCACTCTTCAGCTGACCTCCGAGAACATTTTCTTTTTCAAAGAGCATTACTTCATGCCCAGCAATTGCCGCACTTCGCGCTGCTTCCATGCCTCCAGGACCGCCTCCGATTACAACCACCTTTTTTCCCTTTTGCACTTTATTGTGGTTTATACGGTTTTCAAATCCTGCTATTGGGTTTACAGAACAACTTATTTTTGTAAGTCGAGTAATAATCCTTCCAATGCAATCCTCGTTGCATCGTATGCATGGGCGCACTTCATTTCTTTTTCCTTTAAACAATTTTTTGGCAATATAAGGGTCAGCGATAAGAGGACGTCCGAACATAGCAAAATCTGCATTTCCTGATTCGATAAGATTAACAGCAGTTTCTGGAGTATGATTGCCTGAATTGAGGAGGGGAATATTTATCGTTTTCCTCACCGGTGCGCACACGTCTTCCATGCATGCGTCTCCAAGATATGCAGGGGGGAAGATGTATTCTATATTCTCATAGCTTCCGCTATCGATATCGAGTGCATCTACGCCAGCGTCTTCGAGTATTTTAAGCAGTGGAAGGGTTTCCTCAATAGTACGTCCACCTTCGAAATGATGCTTGCAGGCAATTCTAAATAGAATCGGAAAGTCCGGTCCAACAGCCCCTCTAATTGCCTGAACGATTTCAACGGCAAATCTCATTCTATTCTCTGGAGAGCCACCGTATTCATCCGTTCTTTTATTCCAAACAGACGACATGAACTGATCGACCAAATATCCTGCGTGTGCATGAATTTCAATGGCATTGAAGCCTGCATCCTTCAACAACTTAGCCGAAAAAGCAAACTGCTCCATTATTTCGTGTATTTCCTCTATTGTAAGAGCACGGCATAATAAATCAGGGTTAAACATTGACGGAATTTCTGATGCGGATACTGGAACATCATCTAGCATATTGCTGAATGCGTTTTTTCCAGTACCACAGCTTATCTGAGCACAAATTTTCGTTCCGTATTTCTGTACTGCTTCGCAAAGATTAGTAAGCTGAGGAATAACATAGGTACTATCAAGATAGCCTTCAAGTGAACCTTGTGCAAGCTCCTTAGTAAGAAACTGACAACCTATAATAATAAGTCCAGTGCCACCACGTGCCCTCTCTTCAAAATAATGAATTTCATCATCATCAATTCTTCCATCCGGATGAGCGGCATTAAGTCCCATGGGAGACATTACTATCCTGTTTTTTATTTCCATTTTGCCGATTTTAAATGGAGTAAATAAATTCATATAATCCACTTTTTAGCCTCCTAGCTTTTTAGTTTACATGAATAGTATCTCTCCTTTTACTATAAATATATAACAATAGAAAAAATAATCCATTATATTAAAGAGTCAATGGCATGGTCCAGAAACTTACGCTGCATGTCTCAAAAATGACAACAAGGCCATTGGGAGTAGTAAATAGCTTTTTCATACCACTCTCGGTAAGTGTACCAATCAATACGGTAGGCATTAGAAAAAGGTGGATTTTTATTAAATTTCGTATATTTCTTTAGAACCAGAGATAGATTCAGAGATTGCCTTCTCCACTGAGGCCAGAGCTCTTGCTTTATCATGGCCTTTTAATGCTTTTAAGATTTCCTTTGCATTGTTACATACAATTTCATTTCCGTATTTTTGGATAAATCTTATCCAAAGATGGGAAACAGGAATGCGAAAAGAACGATAAATTAAGGGAAGTAAAGTATTTTGGCTAGTCATAGCTAATTCATGATAAAAAGAGAAAGCAGCATCGGCGGCTTGTTCGCTATTATTATTTAAATGTTGCATCTTATCTAAGTAGGATTCTAAGGAGG
>CAZVEI010000092.1:0-6891 GCA_964626295.1 uncultured Alkalibaculum sp. | reverse complement strand
ACCTCCCATCATTTAATTAAAATTTGTTTCTTAACGCAGTTAAACCTTCTCTACTTGAGAAGGTTTTCATTTTAAACATATACACACCATCCTCCCCGATAGTTCCTAAGTTCTTTTAAGGCAGGTCTCCTGACTCGTGCTTCAGTCTCCACTCTTCCTTCCCGTCTTTTAGACAGTGGTTTATACCAGAGTTTCGTCCACACTTACAGTAGCGGGGGCTGTAGTGGTTTTTCACCACTTTCCCTATTAAGCATTTGCACCTTATAGAGCTATTTACTTTATACAATCATGCTAACATATATGCTTTGAAATTTCAATATAAAAAGCACATCGCTACGATAATGGAACAGTAGTCCAACCATCGTTTAACTATTATTCCTTACTGCATTTTACTTGCTAATTAGCATATATTTCAAGATACAAAAACTTATCTTATTGAGAGAACACATCCTTATAATAAAGGCATAATTCTTTTATTACGCAGTCTTCACATAGGGGCTTCCGGGCTTTACAAACTTTTCTTCCGTGAAAGATTAGCCAGTGATGTGCAGTAGACCACTTTTCTTCTGAAATGTTATTCATTAGGTCTTTTTCTGTGTGAAGGACGTCTTTGCTCTCTGCTAAACCAATTCGGTTAGAAACGCGAAACACGTGAGTATCTACAGCTATAGCGTTTTTTCCAAAGGCATTGCTTACAACTACATTTGCCGTCTTTCTCCCAACTCCTGGAAGTTTCATGAGATCTTCAATAGTATCTGGTACTTGGCTATTATACTCGTCAATTAATGTAGCACACGTGGCGATAATGTTTTTGCTCTTTGAGTTGGAAAGGCCACAGGTCCTTATATATTCTAAAAGCTTAGGCTGGCCTAACTCTAGTATAGCTTCTGGCGTATTATAATGAGCAAACAGTTGATCTGTTACGATATTTACTCTTACATCTGTACACTGAGCGGAAAGGATGGTTGCAATTAACAGCTCAAATGGCGTCGTAAAATGAAGAGCAGGAGACGCATCTGGATATTCTTTTTCTAATAATTCTAGTACTTTTTTTATGTCTTTTTTCTCTAGCAAAAAAACCCTCCTCTAGTAAGAAAATTATTTTAAATATGATATTATATCATAAAATACGGCAGATTGCTCAGCTGCTTGGCAGCTTCGATTGTTGACACTTGCTCATAGAAATCATCCCGCTTTCTCGTGCAAGCACGAAAAACGCCCTGATTTCTGCGAGCCAATCTGCTAGTTCGCATATTATATCATAAAATACCGTAGATTACCTCAAGTGCTTTCATTGCAATCCTTGTAAAAAATATAAAGACCTCTATACATTTTCTCCTTTATTGAGTGCTCTATACTAAAGAGAATTTATTCTACAAAAGAATACAAATTAATATCTAACTGACCCTTTATTGTGTTAAAATATTCATTAGGCGCTGTTTCCTCTGAAATTGCCCTATGAATTAAGAAGGAGCTCTATATTATGAAGAATAAAAAAATCTTATTGGGAGATTTAGGTTTACTCATAACTGCCTTTATTTGGGGAAGTGGTTTTGTGGCTGTAAAAAGTGCTTTAGACACTTTATCACCTATGTATATTATGACCTTTCGCTTTGGTCTTGCCACTTTACTTACTAGTGTACTATTTTATAAAAAAGTGATCAATATAAATAAGGAAGACTTAAAGGCTGGTATTATTATTGGCCTATTTTTATTCTCTGCCTTTACTACCCAAACCATCGGACTACAGTATACATTAGCAGGAAAACAGGCTTTCTTAACAGGTACAAACCTAGTTATGGTTCCTTTTTTATTTTGGTTTATCTCTAAGGAGAGACCAGATAAATTTAATATTTTTGCTGCCATTTTAATGATTGCAGGTATTGGATTATTGACTTTAGATTTAAACGAAGGTTTTTCCTTAAATAAAGGAGACATTTTAACTTTAGTATGTGCATTGCTTTTTGCTTGCCATATTGTAACAGTTGGCATATACGCAAAGAAACAAGATCCTATAAAATTGACAATCGTCCAGTTTGCAGTAGCATTTATGCTCTCTGCATTGACTATGTTGTTTAGGAATGAACCTCTATTTTTCATTCCTACAGAAGGAATCTTTGAAGTAGTCTTCTTAGGATTATTTAGTACATTTGTAGCTTATCTTATTCAAAATATAGCTCAGAAGTATACTTCTCCATCACATACAGCTTTGCTCCTCAGCTTAGAGTCTTTCTTTGGATGCATTCTGTCTGTCATTTTCTTAGGAGATGTATTTAGTTCAAATATGATTATGGGTTCTATCTTCATTTTTATGGCTATTATTACAGCTGAAACCAAATGGGGATTTTTAAAATCAAATAAAGAAAGTCAATCTGTAGAAGTAAACAATAGTTGAATGGTAATTAAACAATTGTTTAGCTGTTGTTCTAGCATTGTTAAAAAAAGGGAGGTTATTTAAAATGAATTACGATGAAGCTTTAGAATTTATTCATGGCACTTATGCCTTTGGTATCAAATTAGGTCTAGATAATATCGGAAAATTATTAGAATATATGGACAATCCCCAGGATAAATTAAAATACGTCCATATCGCTGGCACAAATGGAAAAGGCTCTACAAGCAATATGATTAGCAATGTCTTAAAGGAATCTGGCTATAGAGTAGGTTTGTTTATTTCACCTTATTTAGAGGAATTTACAGAGAGAATACAAATTAACGGTGTTTATATTTCAAAAGAAGATTTAGGTAGAGTTTCTGGCATAGTAAAAGAATCTATAGATAAAATGCTGAATGATGGATATCCGCACCCTTCCGAGTTTGAAGTTGTCACTGCTATTGGCCTTCAGTACTTTTATGAAGAAAAAGTGGACATGGTAGCTTTAGAAGTAGGAATGGGTGGTCGCTTTGATGCTACAAATATCATTAAAACCCCACAAGTATCCATTATCACATCTATTGCCTTTGATCACATGCAATACCTTGGGGATACTTTAGAAGAAATCACCTTTGAAAAGGCAGGCATCATAAAAGAAAATGGACATGTAGTCTTATACCCTCAAGGAGAGCAAGTAGAAAAACAAATCAGGGAAATTTGTCTAGAACGTAATAATAAGTTTTATCCAGCAAACGCGAGTATATTAGAGTTAAAGAATGCTTCTCTAACAGGCCAAGAACTTTTCTTTAAAGGCAGTAAAAACCTAGAAGCATTTAATTTTAAATTAAGTTTACTTGGAAATCATCAGATTTTAAATTGTGCTACTGCCCTAACAGCTTTAGATGTTCTAAAAGAAAAAGGATACAATATCTCTACACACTCCATTCAAAGGGGAATGTCCACTATACGTTTCCCAGGTAGATTTGAACTTTTAAAGGAAGCTCCTACAATATTCATCGACGGTGCACATAATGAAAATGGAATTGATTCCTTAGTAAACACGGTGAAGACTTACCTAGACAAGAAGGTTACACTCATTTTCGGGGTTTTAGCAGATAAAGATTTTAATCCTATGATCGATAAACTAGAGACAATCTGTGACAAAATATACACCGTAACCCCAAGCAATCCAAGGGCCATGTCGTCACAAGAACTAGCAGAAATCATTAAAAAGAGACATGCAGAAATGGAAGTGACTCCTTTAAAAACAATAAAAGAGGGGACAGATATCGCTTTAAATGGAGATGTAGACGACGTGTTTGTTTTTGTAGGTTCTTTGTATATGATTGGAGAAGCGAGAACACTATTAAAATAAAACCACCAGCGGCCAGCGTTCAGCTATCAGTATTTTAGCTACTGATAGTGGCTTTTAAGTTCTTAGTTACAAGTCTTATGTAAGAACATTAGAATGAGCCAACTAGAAAAAAGCTCGTTCCCCTTGGAAACGAGCTTTTTTCTAAATAAGAAACTTAATATTCGAATAATCGTACTCTGCGCTAAATTCGTGTTCTTTTTCTTTGTACTCAGCGATTATATTTTCATCAATACCAAATAATCTACCTGTAACACTGGCTAATACGCCTACTAAGTACTCAAGATCTACATCGTATTTGCCCTCAAAATAGCTTAACAATAGTTCACGTCGTGCACCAAATTCAGCAATTTTTATGGTATCTAAATCTTGTTCTGTGAAGTTTTTATTGTTTTCCTTGTTCATTAGAGTAAACAGTCTCTCAGTACTAAAACTTAGTGTTTTAAAGTTAGACTTGTTTCTCAATACTTCATAGAAGAACTTTTTATTGTTTTCATCGCTTAAAATAATTCTGTAATAGATTGATGTTACTAAGAACAACTTTAAATACGAATTTTTTCTAATACGCAATTTCCCACTGACAAATTCATAGATCTCAATATAGAACTTGGAGTTAATTTCCAAAACAATATTATCTTTTGTTTTAAAGTAATATGGAATTAATCCTAGGGGCACACCCGCAGTATCAGCTATATTTTGAACTGTTGCTTTTGTATACCCGAGTTCATAAAAGAGTTTTCTTGACACATTTATAATATTCTCTTTTGTTTCAAAACCTTTTCTATACCTCATCTTCACTTCATCCATTCTCATTTGTTTAGTTTTTATATATTAACACATGTTTAAAAATTTTGCAAACTTTTACCGAATTAATGGGAATAATATACCCATATATTTTTATAATTGACACATTTTGGATTTATTATAACAATTAACGCATTTATTTTAATTATATTTTGCGCGAACCAATGAGTCAAGCGAAAGCGTAGCTTTCGTAGTAGACATATGATTGTACAGACAAATAGCTTGCTAATTTGGATGTACAATCATATGGATACGCAATGAATGCGTAGCATTCATTTGACGAATGGCGCGACTTCAGAATCGACATAGTCGATTTTGAAGTGATAACCACTTATCCATGTCGAGTCAAGCGAAAGCGTAGCTTTCGTAGTAGACATATGACTTTACAGACAAATAGCTTGCTAATTTGGATGTACAATCATATGGATACGCAATGAATGCGTAGCATTCATTTGACGAATGGCGCGACTTCAGAATCGACATAGTCGATTTTGAAGTGATAATCACCTATCCATGTTGAGTCAAGCGAAAGCGTAGCTTTCGTTCTTAGCAATTTAGAATTTGTTCTAATGAATCGTATGCTGTCTTCAAATATTCTCTAGGATCCTCGATTTTTACTTTACTTGATAATAATTCCATTGTAATGGAGCCGATTTGAGAATTAACAATACTAGGCATAATTTTTTCCCAATTAACTTCTCCATTTCCTGGAATCCAGTGTTTGTCTTCTTTTCCATTGTTATCAGACAAGTGAGTGCAAAGAAGTTTATCTTTCCACTCTTCTAAAAAAGTGCCACGACTTTGACCTTGTATCCAATCATGAGAGGAATCATAACAAAGTCCTAAATTTTCGGAAGGAATTTCACTTAATAACATACCAATGATATCATTATTTAGCGTATTTTCTATTGCCAATTTTACACCGTACTCTTCTGCTCTTCTTACTAAATGAATCATGCTGTCTAGACCAAGTTCTGTGCTTTCTATAACGGGGTTTTCATCATTAACATGCATAATCATATGTGGAATCTCATGTTTTGCACAAGCCTCTATATGAGAATAATAAGTATCAATTTCTTCCTGGCGAGCACTTTTTCTTTTACTCCAAAACCGATCCGCCCCCCTGTAAGGACAATGGATATTATCTATAAATAAGCCTGCATCTCTAACCATAGCAGGCATAACATCAGCAGGTATTGTTTTAGGGTAAACCTCATCTTCCCACCAAAGACAAGTAGCATCAAAACCACTATCTTTAATTAATGTTAACCTCTCCTGTAAAGGCATAACAAAGCCAAACCAGGAAAAAATGCATTTGTTCATTAAGATCTCCTTCTTAGTTCTAATTTTCATGTTATTTGTAGCACCTTTTTTCCATTTTCATAACCTATACGCTTTAATTCCTCTAATTCAATGCCAGCTTCATTCATATATTTTAATTCATTTAAGAAACCTTGTCCATGGGGAACTTTGTAGGCTCCTCCATCACTTCCTATAGCAAGTTTGACGCCTATTTCGTAGGCTTTTTTTATATTTCTGCTTTGTTCATCAAATATCCTCTTTATAGTCTTTCTTTGTTCTTTATAACGCTCATCTTTACTAAAACAAATATTACCCAATGGAGCCAATGTGGGAACCCATATGATTTCTGATTCTTTTAAGGCGTATAGCTCTTCATCACCCATATAGTAACCGTGCTCTATTGTATCCACTCCTGCTTTAATAGCCCTTTGTACCCCTTCTCTGGAGTTCACATGAACCATAGTGGGTAGCCCTTTATCCTGAGCAAATTTCACAATATAGTCTAACTCTTCTTGATTAAAAGCCAACTCTCCCACAACTCCGTATGTATCAAAATCCATCATACCTGACAATGGTATCTTAATAAAATCGGGATTTTCCTTTTCTATTTGGGAAAAAACAATTTTAAAATCCCTTATATCGTCAATAGCCTTTCCAATATAACTTCCATAATAACCTCTTTTGTGTATAGCGTGAATAGGAGTCTTGTAAATAATACCCTCTTCCTTAGCGATTCTACGGGTAATCGCAGATAAATTAATGGGATCCCCACCATCTCGCACCGCTATTATTCCCAAATCCTTGTAAGCTCGTATGTTTTTTCGAATAAGCTCTTCTGCTTTTTTTTCACTACTCTTTATTTTCCTACGAAAAATGGTACTATCAATACCGTCTAGAGAGATGTGCATATGTGTTTCGATGTAAATGTGAATTACCTCCTTTTGCATTTTTCCCATCCAACCGGGAGCAATATCCAATTTATCTAGCCTGAAAGGCAAGATAAACTGCTTGGCATTACCCCTGTCAGGGTTGCTAGATT
>CAZVEI010000091.1:0-6896 GCA_964626295.1 uncultured Alkalibaculum sp. | reverse complement strand
CTTCCTTAGAAAGTAAGGCGATAGACGGTCTTTTCTTTGCAGGTCAAGTAAATGGCACCTCAGGCTATGAAGAAGCAGGCGCACAAGGAATTGTCGCGGGAATCAATGCTGCAAGAAAAGTACAAGGCAAAGATCCCCTCATTATTGATCGTTCTGAAGGCTATATCGGCGTTTTAATTGATGATATTGTCACAAAAGGCACTAATGAACCTTACCGAATGATGACCTCTCGAAGCGAATATCGTCTCTTACTAAGACAAGATAATGCAGATCTTAGGTTAACACAAAAAGGTTATGAAGTAGGCCTTATAAGTGAAGAACGATACGGGAGATTTAAAGAGAAATGTCAGGGTATAAATGATGAAATTCAAAGATTAAACAAAGTAACAGTAAAACCAGATATGGGGACCAATAAATACCTTGAGAGTATTGGCAGCGCCCCTTTAAAGAGCGGTATAAAGCTTATTGAACTGTTAAAAAGGCCTGAAATACGATATGAACACTGTAATGTAATTGATCCTGATCGACCAGATTTACCTAAAGCTATTGTGGATGAGGTAGAAATTCAGATAAAATACGAGGGTTATATTAACAAGCAAATGGCACAGGTAGAGCAACACAAAAAACTGGAAAAGAGAAAGATTCCAGATGATATAAATTATTTATCTATAAAGGGACTTAGATTAGAAGCCCGACAAAAGCTTGACAAAATCAGACCAGCTTCCTTAGGACAAGCTAGCAGAATATCAGGGGTTTCTCCTGCTGATATTTCAGTGTTAATGGTTTATTTAGAGCAATTTAGAAGAAGATCATAGGTGATTTATAATGGAAGAAAAAAATTTACTTATTAGTACTTTAGACCAATTAAATATTGGCATAGGGGATAAGCAAGCAGATGCGCTTTTATCCTTTATGGAAATTTTACTTGAAGCAAATAAGCACATTAATTTAACGTCTATTACAGAGCGTGAAGATTTTATCCTAAAGCATATTGTAGATTCTCTCATAATGCTTTCTAAAAATCATGTCAAAGAAGGTATGGACGTATTGGATTTAGGGACAGGTGGTGGATTCCCAGGAATCCCTTTGAAGATTTTATATCCTGAAATCCAAATTACCTTAGTGGATTCTGTAGGCAAAAAATTAAAGTTTATTGACGATGCAGCTCAGAACTTAGGTTTAGAAGTAGAATTAGTTCATGAAAGAGCTGAAAATTTAGGGAAAAATAGAAAATACAGGGAAAAATATGATATAGTTATATCGAGAGCTGTTGCAAATATGCAAACACTGTCAGAACTTTGTTTGCCTTTAGTTAAAGTAGAAGGTCTCATGATCGCATCAAAGGGCCCGAAATACAATGAAGAATTGGATGGAGCAAAAAATGCCATTACAATCCTTGGAGGACAAGTGAAATCTATTGAAGATTGCACCATTCCTATCGCTGGGTTAGAGAGACATGTAATCATTATTGAAAAAACAAATGCTACGCCAACAGCATATCCTAGAAAGCCTGGAATGCCAAATAAAAACCCTTTGTAGTGGAGGATATACATGGAAAATAAAAAATTGAACATTGAGTATATACCCGTTGAATTTATTAAGCCAAACCCCTATCAGCCTAGGTCAAAATTTGCAAAAGGTGCTCTAGAGGATTTGGCTAATTCTATTAAAGAATACGGTGTACTGCAACCTATTAATGTAAGGAAGTTCAACGAGAATTCCTATGAATTAATTTCTGGAGAGCGAAGATTAAGAGCATCCAAGTTAGCAGGTTTGGCGGAAATACCTGCTATTATAAGTGAAGTAATAGAAGTAGATTCTGCCATTATGGCATTAATTGAAAACATTCAAAGAGAAAACTTAAATTACATAGAAGAAGCAGAAAGCTACAATCAGTTGATGACGAGACATCATTTAACGCAAGATCAAATTGCTCAAAAAGTTGGTAAAAATCAATCTACAGTAGCAAATAAGCTTCGCCTTTTAAGATTAGATGACGATGTAAGAAGAGAATTATTAGAGAATAACCTTTCCGAAAGACATGCAAGGGCACTTCTTAGATTACCAGAAGAGGACCTACAAAGAGAAGCCCTTCAAGCAATTATAAGTAAAAAACTCAATGTAAAAAAATCCGAAGAGCTCATTGAAAAGATACGGGATGATGTACTCAACAACAATCACGAAGAAAAGCTCACTAAAAGCTCCCGCTCACGCATAAAGAGCTTTATCAATATGAGAATATACCTAAATACCATAAAAAACGCCTACAACGAAATCCTAAAGACTGGAATAGAAGCAGATTACAAAGAAAAAGATATGGGCGATAAAATAGAGATTAAAATAATCATAAATAAAAAATAGATGAAAAAGATGCCTTAAGGCATCTTTTTTTGTCTTACTTTAATCTTTATGTTTAAGTTGCAAGGGATAAAGAGCATACAAAAAAGATATATTTGCATGTTAAACTATATTTGGAGGTGAGGAGGATGACATTTAAACTTCTATTGGTGGAAGATGATGTAGAGATGAGAGAGATTATTTCAGATTATTTTACAGAAAAAAGTAGTGGAGTTTTTATTATAAATATAGCTGAAAATGGAGAAGAAGGTCAAGAAAGATGCGCTGAGTATGAGTATGACTTGGTGCTTTTAGATGTAATGCTCCCAGAGATTGATGGATTTACAATTTGTCGAGAGCTTAGAAAAACTAGTGACGTACCTATTATCTTTATTACAGCAAGGCACAGTGAGGATGATAGGTTATATGGATATGGGCTTGGCTGTGATGACTATATAGTTAAGCCCTTTTCTTTGGCAGAGCTATATGCTAAAGTAATCGCTTTATTAAAACGTGCAAAGGGTATGGTGAGAACCGATGTGATGATGGTAGGAAGTATTAAGCTAGACCCGTATAGATGTACTGTTGTGGTAAAGGACGAAGAAGTAGTATTGGCACCTATAGAGTTTGCTATTCTAAAGATGTTTATGGAGAACTCTGGTCAAGTGATGAGTCGAGATGTGTTACTTACTAGGATTTGGGGGTACGATTTCGAAGGTAATGATAGGGTTGTAGATAACCACATAAAAAAGCTGCGACAAGCATTAGGGAGTGCTTCTACACAAATTAAAACGGTGTTTAAAAGAGGTTATAAATTGGAGGGATGATAATGGAAAAAAATAATGTAAAGAATAGGATATACATACGTGTTCTTAGTGTCTTTTTAGCTACTTATCTAGTGCTTATGATTGGTTTTAGCGTATATTACGTGTCTCAGGAAAGAAAAGTTGCTAGGACAGAGCTTCAGATGTATGCCTTACGCTTCAATAATAGTCTAGAGGATATTTTTCAAGATCATTTAGATAAAGACAAGAAGTTAACGGATCCATCAAAAGTAAACAATGAGTTATTACAGGAGACTTCTCTTTTTACCTTTATGGACTCTGAAGTAGCAATCTTTACGAGTGATTATAAACTTCTCTTCAATACCAACAAGTACTGGAGGGGTACCTATACAGAATATAAAGATGGAATTTATTACGGTAAGTACGGATATATCAATCCTAGGGATTGGTTTAGCGAAGAAGAAATAAAGGAGATTGAAGGATATTTATATGCTGATTTACAACCTAAAAAAATAGGGGACCTTGCACAATATATAGTAGACTTGAAGGGATTTTGGATCGATGATAATATGATTATTCCTGAAAAAGTCACTGTAAACTCTATGTACGCTGACGCATTTGATGAAGAAGGAAATGTAAGTTCAAGCAGTGGTACCCATACGGATAAAATTGCCTATAAACCACGTTATGAAGATACAAAGAACTTGCCTTATGTTGAAAGTGGAGGCATTATGACAGATAATTTTAATAATCCCAATAGTAAAAAAAGAAATGAACTTCGTCAAATGGTGGTAGAGCAATCAAATTTAAAAGAGGCTGTAGATCAATTTGGTGTTTATGGAGTAGATCGTTTATCTCAAAGAATAGGATTACTAACCTATCGTTATTACTTAGCAGTGCCCTATCAAAATACAACCACGGTCATTGATGACCAAATAGTAAGCGATTTTTGGACAGTAATAGGGCAGGATATAAATATTGGAGAGCGTTGTCTTCCAACTTTAGCATTTGTTTGGGTTTCTTGCTTGTTAACATTTAGTATTGCAGGTTTTACACTTGCAAAACAGACTATTAAAACCTATAAACAGCAGGAGGCGCTAGAAAATCAGCGTAAGGAGATGACAAATGCTCTGGCTCATGATTTAAAAACTCCTTTAAGCATTATTGCTGGATACGCTGAGAATTTACAATCAAATGTCCATACGGAAAAAAGGGAGCGCTATGCCAATCATATTCAGGCAAATGTGACTCGTATGGATCAAATCATTCACAACATGCTTGAACTAAGCAGACTAGAAAGCGATTTATTTAAAGTAAAATTTGAAGATATAGCCCTTGCTGATGTATGCAGAACAATTATTGAGCGCTACAAGTCCGTATTCGAAGAAAAAGAAATAACAGTCTCTTTAGAAGGAGAAGCTGAAATTAAGGCTGATCCATCTTTAATGCTGAGAGTTATAGATAATTTTTTTGTCAATGCTATTGATAATACATCTGCAGGAGGATATATTCGCATAAAAATACTAGACGATACATTAGAAGTATTCAATAGCGGTAGCTACATACCTGAAAATAAAATAGAGGAAATATGGTTACCATTTAAGAAAAATGATGTAGCCCGAAGTTATTCCAAAGGTACTGGTCTAGGATTAGCAATTGCAAGTAGGATTTTGCAATTGCACAAACTTTCTTATGGAGCTAGAAACAGTGAAGAAGGCGTTATATTTTGGTTTAAATTTAATCACAAAATTAGATATTAATTAAAAGTACATTTCTTAAGGCATCACATTGCGATAAACGAATATCGTACTGTGATGCCTTTTATTTTAGCTGAAAGTGGAAGCATAAGGATTTTTGGTATTTATTATATGTATGTACTATTGGAGCTCTTCGTTATAAGATGCTGTGGATGACCAATACAGTAACTATAACTAATTAAACTCGCTTACAGTCAATTTGAAAGGTTTTACCTAGAACGTAGAAAAGGAAATCTTCCAATTCATGAAAGTATATAAAACTTCCTTTAATATAAATTATATTAATGTTAAAATGATACTATATTGACAAAAGGAGACGAAAGATGACAAAGGTAGTTTCAATATATAACCAAAAAGGCGGCGTTGGCAAGACTACGACGAATATTAACCTAGGTGCTTATATAAGTTTGTTAGGTTATAAAGTGCTAGTCATTGATGCAGATCCACAAGGAAATACTACTAGTGGTTTCGGCTTTGAGAGGGATAACCTGGAAAATACGCTATATGATGGTATGATCAACGGTATTTCTATGAAAGATATTATTCTAAAGACGAGATATGAAAATTTAGATTTAGTGCCTTCACACGCGGATTTGGCAGGAGCTGAAATTGAAATGAATCAAGATAGTGAAAAAGAGCTCAGGATAAAAAAACTTATTGATCAATTAAATAGTAAATACGACTACATATTTATTGATTGTCCTCCTTCCTTAGGTTTGATTTCAATTAATGCTTTAACTGCTTCTCATTCCGTACTTATACCTATTCAATGTGAGTACTATGCTATAGAAGGTGTAAGCCAACTGGTAAAGACCATTGATTTAGTGAGAAGAGGGTTAAATATCCCATTAGAAGTGGAAGGTATTGCCCTTACAATGTATGATGGTAGGACAAAATTATCCTTGCAAGTAGCAGAGGAAGTTCGTAAGTTTTTTAAAGATAGGGTTTATAAAACCGTAATTCCACGAAATGTAAGATTAGCAGAAGCCCCTAGCTATGGAGAAACGATACAAGAATATGCGCCTAGTTCTAAAGGTGCTATTGCCTATAAAAAATTAGCAAAAGAGTTTGTTAAGAAAGGGAAGGATTCTGGTGAATAATACAAAAAAAGGATTAGGAAAGGGATTAGGTGCCCTAATACCTCAATTAGAACAAGCACCAGCTTCTGGAGTCCTTGAAATTAGCATTCAAGAGATTATCCCCAATAAAAACCAACCTAGAAAAGAATTTGATGAGGAAAAACTACAGGAATTATCTCAATCGATCTCTCAACATGGAGTAATCCAACCGATAATTGTCTCTAAAGCACAAAATGGATATGAGATTATTGCTGGAGAAAGAAGATGGAGAGCTGCCATGAAGGCAGGCATAAAGAAAATACCTGTAATCTTAAAAGAATTATCCGATGAAGAAAAAATGGAAATAGCGCTAATTGAAAACCTTCAAAGAGAAGATTTAAATGATTTAGAAGAAGCGCAAGCGTATAAAGAGATTATGGAAAAGTATGAACTCACCCAAAGCCAATTAGGGGAGAGACTTGGGAAAAGTCGAGTAGCCATTGCAAATACACTGAGATTATTACAGCTTCCACAAAAAATTCAAGATATGCTAAAAGAAAATGCCCTAACAGCAGGCCATGGCAGAGCTATATTATCTGTTCCTGAAAATTTTCGAGAGGAACTGGCTCGAAAAATAGCAGAAGACAACTTATCTGTTAGAGAAGCTGAAAAGATTGCCCAAAGCATAAAAGAAAAAGAAGGGTCAAAGGGCGATGAGAATCAGGAAGAAGTAAAAAGCGAAGAAAGTGATCAAGATTACATTCTAGACCTTCAAGAAAGAGTCCAACGCCACATAGGGACAAAAGTGAAAATTAAATACAAAAATTCAAAAGGGAAAATCGAGATTGACTACTATAGCGATGACGATTTAGAGCGTATCATAAGGCAATTGATCGAATAATGTAAAAGGATGTTTCACGTGAAACAATTTTAGCGGAACGCTGAATGCTAAAAAAGCA
>CAZVEI010000090.1:0-6985 GCA_964626295.1 uncultured Alkalibaculum sp. | reverse complement strand
CCAAGTCTAATAGCTGTTCTACAAGCATCCATAGCAGTGTTTCCACCACCTACTACAGCTACCTTTTCGCCTATCACTAGGTCTTCATTTAGCATTGCTTTTCTTAAGAAGTCGATACCGCCAATTACACCTTGAGCATCTTCACCTTTACATCCTACAGCTGAGCTAGTCCATGCTCCAACGCCTACAAATACTGCATCGTTGTTTTCTCTTATGTAATCAAATGTAATATTTTGTCCTATTTTCACATTGTTGATAAGTTTTGCGCCCATTTTTTCAATAACCGCAACTTCATCATCTATAATGTCTTTAGGTAATCTATATTGAGGAATACCATATCGAAGCATTCCACCCATCTCAGGCATTTGATCGTAAATTGTTACATCATGTCCCTTTTGAGTCAAGTAATAAGCTGCTGTTAAACCGGCAGGACCACCACCAATAACGCCTACCGTTTTGCCTGTTTTAGGCTCTAACTCTGGAATGAACATTTCTTCATTAAACATATCTTGATCTGCTGCAAATCTCTTCAAATGCGCGATTGAGATCGGTTCTTCAACTAATTCTCTTCTACATGCATCTTCACAAGGATGCGGACATACTCGACCAATACTACCTGGTAAAGGCAATTGTTCTTTTATTAATTTTAGAGCTTCGATGTGCTCTCCATTAGCGATTAATCCAACATAACCTTGACAGTCTGTCTCTCCTGGACATGCTCGAGCACATGGTGGTCTACAATCTCCTACGTGATCAGATAATAATAGGTCTAAAGCTGTTTTTCTCGATAGTCTAATTTTATCTGAATTTGTGTTGACTACCATTCCATTGCTTGCTAAAGTTGCACAAGCTCTTAATAGTTTTGGACTTCCTTCAACTTCAACTACACAAAGACCGCAAGAGCCGTATATTTTTACTCTTTCATCGTAGCAAAGAGTTGGTATTTCAATATTGTTTTCTTGTGCAATTTGTAAAATCGTTTGACCATCTATGCCAGTTACTTCTTTTCCATTTATGTTTAAACGTATCAAAGACATTATTTTAGCTCCCTCCTGTACTAATCGACTGTAATTGCGTCAAACTTACATGCTTGATAACATTTTCCGCACTTAATACAGATTTCTTGATTGATTTCGTGTTTTTCTTTCTTTTCGCCTGTAATAGCTTCTACTGGGCAATTTCTCTTACAAAGGCCACAACCAATACATTCATCTATTATTTCATAAGTTAAAAGATTTGAACATTGCTTAGCTGGACATTTATGATCGCGAATATGAGCTTCATATTCATGTCTAAAATATCGAATCGTGCTTAATACTGGATTTGGAGCTGTTTGACCAAGACCACATAGAGAGCCTGCCTTAATTTGCGTAGCTAACTCTTCTAATAGCTCGATATCGCCTTCTTTTCCATTTCCTTCTGTGATTCGAGTTAAGATTTCTAACATTCTCGTAGTACCGATTCTACAGTGAATACACTTTCCACAAGATTCTTTTTGAGTAAAGTCTAGGAAGAATCTAGCCATATCTACCATACAAGTAGTTTCATCCATAACAACCATACCACCTGAACCCATGATTGCTCCTGTAGCTGCTAGAGATTTATAATCTACTTTCGTATCGATTAATTCTGAAGGGATACAACCACCTGATGGTCCACCCATTTGTACCGCTTTAAACTGTTTATCATTTAGGATTCCGCCGCCAAGTTCATAAATGATTTCTTTGATTGTCATTCCCATAGGAACCTCAACAAGTCCACCATTTTTAATCTTACCTGTTAGAGCAAATACTTTTGTTCCCTTGCTATCTTCTGTTCCCATAGCAGCGTATTTGTCTCCGCCATTGTATATAATCCACGGAATATTAGCGAAAGTCTCAACATTGTTAATATTTGTTGGAAGATTCCAGTATCCTTTTTGAGCTGGGAATGGTGGTTTTAATCTAGGCATACCTCTTTCGCCTTCAAGAGATGCAATTAATGCAGTTTCTTCTCCACATACGAAAGCTCCTGCACCTGCTTTGATTCTTAAGTCAAAAGAGAAATTGCTGCCAAATATGTTCTTTCCTAAGATGCCCTTTTCTCTAGCTTGATCTATTGCATTTTGCAAACGGACAATTGCAAGAGGGTACTCAGCTCTTACGTATACAACGCCTTCTTCGGCACCTATAGCATACGCACCAATCATCATACCTTCGATTAAGTTATGAGGATCTCCTTCTAGTACACTTCTGTCCATGAATGCACCAGGATCTCCTTCATCTGCATTACATACCATGTACTTAGGTGTTGCCTTTGATTGTAGGGCCGCATTCCATTTAAACCAAGTAGGGAAACCTGCTCCGCCTCTCCCCCTTAGACCTGATGCTTTTATTTTTTCAATAACATCTTCTGGTGCCATCTCTGTAATGCATTTTTTTATGGCCTCGTAGCCATCATTTTCTATGTATTCTTCAATCTTTTCTGGATTAATTACTCCACATTTTGCAGTTGCAACTTTTACGATCTTAGATCTCCTAGCTACTTCATCCTCTGAAATAATTAGATCTGAGTCATGGAGATTGTTTATAATATCGTCAATTCGCTCAGGAGTAACTTGTACATATGTTTCTTTGTTTCCTTGATCATCGTAAATATCAACGATTGGCTCTAGATAACACATACCATTACATCCTGCTATATCTAAATCCAATTGAAGATTTTGTTCTTTGATTCTACTTTCTAATGCTTTATATACTTTACCAGCGCCTGCAGCAATACCACAGCTACCATATCCTACAACGATTTTCATAAACTTATGCCTCCTTTTCTTCCAAATGATCCGTTTTCAAGTTTTGTATGATTTCTTTTGTCTTTTTAGGAGTCAATTTGCCGTAAGTCTCCCCATTAATCATCATAACAGGAGATAAACTGCAGCAACCTAGACAGGCTACATTGTTTAAAGTGAACTTATTATCTTCTGTTGTTTCTCCATCATGAATACCTAACTCCTCAATTATTGCTTCTTCAATTCCATTCGCTCCATTTACATGGCATGCTGTACCCTTACATAACATGATCAGATTTTCACCTACAGGTTTTAACCTGAATTGCGTATAGAAAGTTGCTACACCATATACCTTAGCTGGCTTTTCACCTATTTCTGAAGCTACATAGTATAAAACTGATTCTGGTAAATAACCGTAAATGTCTTGAGCTTTTTGAAGAATTGTAATCAAGCTACCTTTTATACTTCCGTATTTTGCTAGAGTAGCATCCAAAGCTGATAAATCGACATTTTCATCCTTGAACTGAACTTTTAAAACACCTTTGTTGCCTCCACAACATTCCATCTGCAAAACTCCTTATCTATGTATTATGATAAATAATGCCCTTGTTAAATTAGTGACATGACTATTTTAACATCTTTTCAAATTAAATTCATTAAAAACTCTTTGAACTCGTTTACATTACTTACAAAAAAAAAGAACCACTATTAATGCATTAAATTATCAAGCTATCTGCTACTATTATTTATATCACAATTAACATATGATTGTAAATATTTATCTGTAAAATAACGATTGTATAAAATTGAACCTTTTTTACATTTTTTATATTTTTTTTCATAAACTATTTGAAGACAAAAATATAATTTATTATATTTTTGTCAAACTTCTCTTATTAAGACTTCTTTTCATAATTTTCTTTTATCTACATAAAATAGTGAAATACTAGCATTTTAAAAGGACAGATGAATTATGAACAGAGAATCTCACAAAAAATATATCTTAGTATGTTTTTTCTTCTTATTTATAGCTTTTTCAAATAGTAGTATAGGACATGTAATTTTAGCAGAAAATAACAAATCAAACTTAACCGTACATTTTTTAGATATTGGTCAAGCTGATTGCATTCTTATTCAAACTCCTAGTGGGCAAACGACACTTATTGATGGCGGAAATGAATCGGATAGCATGTACATACAGGGCTATCTGCTTAGCTTAGGAATTAAAAAAATCGACGTACTTATACAAACTCATCCTCACGAAGACCATATAGGGAGTATGGATGATCTTGTTTATAGCTTTGAAATAGGAACAATATACGCGTTAGACATAGATTACCATAATACATCCGCTAAAAATCTTGCTGAAGCTATAGAGCGAAAAGGCTATACTGTATCTCATCCAAAAATAGGTGATTCCTTTAAACTGGGCGATGTTTCCTTTCAATTTATCTCTCCTAAAGGAAAGAATTATAAAAAACTGAATCACTACTCCCTAGTGACAGAAATGAAATACAGCAATACATCCTTTTTATTTATGGGAGATGCAGAAGAAATAGCAGTAGAGGAAATACTGGCTTCTGATTACGATCTTCAAGCAGATGTAATCAAAATCGGTCATCACGGAAGTTCCGGCTCCACTCCAGTAAGTTTAATCAAAAGGGTCCAACCTGAATACGCAGTTATAAGCGCTCGCAAAAATTCAACCATTTTACCTCATATAAAAACCAATTTCAACTTAAGAATGTTTGGTGTACAAACCCTCCTTACAGTAGGCGACGGAACTATAGTGGCAACGAGTGATGGAGATAGGGTTGTTATGTCAAGAAGTTCTTATTTGAATATGGATAGCGATTCGCTTATTAAGTGATAAGTTGTAAGTTCTATGTAAAGGAGCGGTAGTTGAGCTATCGTCGAACAATGGTTAAACAATTGTAAAGCATCAAGTCATCAACCCACTTGCTACCTACCACTAGCATTGTGGCTTAATGAGCAGTTGGAGGCGCAAAGCTTAGTCCTTAGCACTCCTTCGTCGCAAGTTCCTCTGGATAACTGGGCAATAGCTAGAGTCAAAGGACAACCACCCAACCGCCCAACGAACCAACCAAAAAAAGGCTTACAGCAAGCTGCAAGCCTTTTTTTTATGCAAGTATTTTCTTTAAATCTTCTTCTGGTGTACTAGTTGGAGTTAATCCGAATTTTTCTACTAATACATTCAATACTGTAGGAGAGAAGAATGCTGGGATTGATGGTCCAATATAGATGTTTTTGATGCCTAGTGCCAATAGAGTCAATAAGATACATACTGCTTTTTGTTCGTACCATGACAATACTAGTGTAAGTGGCAAATCATTTACTCCACATTCAAAAGCTTCTGCTAATGCAACAGCTACTTGGATTGCAGAATATGCATCATTACATTGACCCATATCCATGATTCTTGGAAGTCCGCCGATTTCACCTGCATCGATATCGTTAAATCTGAATTTACCACATGCTAATGTAAGTATAATTGAATCGTCTGGTGTTTGTTTTACGAAATCAGTGTAGTAATTTCTTCCTGGTTTTGCACCATCACAACCTCCTACTAAGAAGAAGTGTTTGATTGCTCCAGCTTTTACTGCGCCCACTACTGTTTCTGCTGCACCTAATACTGTATTTCTTGCGAAACCAGTCATTAGTTTATCTCCACCATTGATACCAGTAAACTTAGTATCTTCTTTAAATCCACCTAATTCAATGGCTTTAGCAATAAGTGGTGAGAAGTCTTTTTGTCCATCTGCTCTATCTTCAACGTGTTTCAAACCTGGGTACGCAACTACAGATGTAGTAAAGATATGATCTGCATAACTATCTTTTGGAGGCATTAAACAGTTTGTAGTGAAAAGAATTGCTCCTGGGAGTTTTTCAAATTCTTTTTTCTGGTTTTGCCATGCGGTTCCATAGTTTCCTTTTAAGTGAGAATATTTTTTAAGTTCCGGATAAGCATGTGCTGGAAGCATTTCTCCATGAGTATAGATGTTTACGCCTTTTCCTTCTGTTTGCTCTAATAATTCTTTTAAATCTAATAAATCATGACCTGTTACAACGATGAAAGGTCCTTTTTCAACATTTGTAGTAACTTCTGTTGGCTCTGGATGACCATATGTAGATGTATTTGCTTCATCAAGAACAGCCATACATTTTAAGTTCATTTGGCCAAATTCCATAAGTAAGTCTAACCATTCTTCAACGCTATGATCTTCTCCTAGTGCTACTAAGCCTTTGTAGAACCAAGCATTTACTTCTGGATCTTGTTTTCCAAGTGCGTATGCGTGATGTGCATATGCCGCCATACCTCTCATACCTAATAACAATGTAGATCTTAAAGAAACTACGTCTTCATTTCCGGTCCATAGTTCTTCCCATTTAAAATCTTCAGCATTACCGTATTTTAATTTTTCTGCTTTTACTTTTTGTACCCATTTGTCAACATCTGCTTCATCAAAGTCTACATTTGTTACCTGTACGAATAGCGCATCTATGACTAATTTGTCTGCTACCTTGCTTGTTTCTAATCCTTTTGCAGATCTTGCCAAACCTATTAGCGCTGCTACTAATTCATCTTGCTTGTTTGATACTTCTGGAGTTTTACCACATACTCCCATTTCAGTACACCCTGTTCCTTTTGCAGTTTGTTCACATTGAAAACAAAACATTTTTGACATATAAATCCTCCTTTGAATATGTGAAATAATTCTTAAAACAATCACCTTAAGTGGTGAAAAATGCCTTTAGTAAGTTTGTCTTTATACATATGCATGATATAGATATAAATACCCAATTCGAATACACTTAAAACATTTAATGCATTTTCATTGTAACCGTTACATAATCTTTCGTCTGTAACTCAAGTTACCAATTCTAACTTTTTAATAAAATAATTCTTCTGTATGACCTTGTATTTCTATCATTATTATATTATACTTAGAACAATAAATGCGGTAACCTACGTTACCAAAAATGAGGTTTTTAAAATGTATGACAAATGGTCTAAAATTTTATCTCATACAGTCTTATTTAAAGATATTGATATTGAATCGATTAATTCATTACTCCAATGTTTAAAACCACCTATTCAGCAATTTCAAAAAAATGAATACATCACTATTGACGGAGACTCCTTTACTGGTATTGGTATCATACTCTTAGGAGAAGCTACTGTAGTTAAGGAAAACG
>CAZVEI010000089.1:3235-6992 GCA_964626295.1 uncultured Alkalibaculum sp. | reverse complement strand
CTGTGGCATCTGCAAAAGCTTCTGTACCTTTTTTATTAAATTTTAATGTTACTACAGGTGATCTTGCGCTTGTCTCGTCTGTTTGATAAACGGCGTTCGATTCTTGAACTTGCTCTCCTGTTAAAATAACTTCTCCATCAGGACCTACAAACTCTAATTGAGCCGTCTTACCTATTACGTCTAATGCTTCTTTTTGATCTTGCATATCTGGTATGGAAACACGGATTCGATTTTCTCCCTGCTTTGCAATAATAGGTTCAGATACGCCCAAACCATCTATTCTCTCTTGAATGATTGCAACAGCCCGATTGATCTTTTCATCTGTAATAGGATCTCCCTTAGTTTCCTTAGCTTCTAAGACTACATACACTCCACCTGTTAGGTCTAAACCATAGTTGACAGTCTCCTTAATAGGTAGTATTTGATATATGCCTATTTGTAATCCATTGATCATGACAAAAGAGACAAAAGCCATAACGACTAAAACCAATATAAAGCCTATTGTGCTTCTGCTCCTTGTCCCCTTTTTACTGTACACTTTCTTTTTCATCTTAAGCCTCCTCATATGTTTAAGTAGTAGTTAGCTTCTGTTTATGGTTTGAATAGCTATAGCACATTCTAGTCTCTTCTTTTCCAATTCACAGCCAATATCATCTGGTTCTAATACATTTCCGTTGGTGTTATAAGCATTTGCTAAACACCCTCCGCCGCAGAAGTATTTTGCCCAACAGTCTGTGCACTTTTCTTTTTCTGTCAAATTAGCCTCATGAAACTCATCTTTTATTGTAGTATTGACAATTCCTTGGAAAATTGTACCTAGTTTAAATTTTTCATCTCCTACAAATTGATGACAAGGATAAATATCTCCTTGAGGTGTAACAGCAATATAGTCATTGCCTGCACCACAACCTGAGACCCTCTTATAAAGGCAAGGACCATGATCTAAGTCTACATTAAAGTGGTAAAAGCGAAAAGGTTTCTCCTTTTGTCTCTTTAGATACTCTTTTGTCAACTTTTCGTATTCACTAAATAAGATAGGTAAATCTTCTTTTGTAATAGCGTAATCCATTTTAGGGTCTGTAACAACAGGCTCTACAGATATGTGTTTAAAACCGCAATCTGCTAAGTGAATAACATCATTGCTAAAATCTAAATTATATTTTGTATAAGTGCCTCGTACATAATGCTCTTTATCCCCTCTTTTATCTGCCATTGCCTTTAGCTTCGAAAGGATAATATCGTAAGTGCCCTTGTTATTAGGTGTATATCTCATACGATCGTTTACTTCTTTTCGGCCATCAATGCTCAAAACTACATTGTGCATATTTTCATTGATGTATTCCATTGTCTCTTCATCTAATAAAACCCCATTTGTAGTCATTGTAAAGCGAAAATTCTTGTTGTGAATTTTCTCCTGTTCTCTACCGTAGTCTACTAGTGTTTTTACTAGCTCAAAATTAAGAAGGGGTTCTCCTCCAAAGAAATCTATTTCTAAATTTCTTCTTCCCTTTGAGTTTTCAATTAAAAAGTCAATAGCTCTTTTGCCTGTTTCTTCATCCATAAGAAGTCGTTCTCCTTGAAAATCTCCTTGGGATGCAAAACAGTATTTACATCGAATATTACAATCATGAGACACGTGTAAACACATAGCTTTAATTACAGTATTGTTTATAAAATTAGGATTTACAACGTCTTGTTTTGTAAATAATTCATTTGCTTCTATTAATTGGTCTATTTCATCAATAATTTCAGATAAATCTTCATTACTGTATTTATCTTTTAAGTTTTCAATAGTCTGTTCTTTATTTATATTGGGGTAATAATCTAGTATGTCATAGGTGATTTCATCAATATTAAAGACTCCTCCACTATTGACATCAAGTAAAATATACGTATCTTCTAGTTTATATTTATGTATCAAAAATTTTTCCTCCTAAACATATCACAAGAAACACGCTCCGCGAGTTTCTCATGGTTACGCAGTAGTCGCCAAATGTATTCAAACAGCCACTATATTTTCCGTTCAATTAAAGAAATACACGCAATGCGTGTATTTCTTTAATTGCTTACATATCTGCTACGGTTGCTTAAAGTCGCTTGGCTGGTTACGCGGGCAGTCGCCAAATGTCTGCAAGCAACCGCTTGGCTCATCACCTTCACGATAATAACAGCAGTAAATATAGTATCTACTGCTTAAAGCTATTCCTTATTCATTCTCACACTTTTGATTTCCTACTGTGCAGGATGTCTTACATGCTGATTGGCAAGATGTTTGACATTCACCACAACCTTTGTTTTCAAGATTGTGCAATGTTCCCTTATTTATTTTTACAAAATGCTTCACCTTTTTCACTCCCATCCATATCTTCTTTTTAAGAAACCTTTTTAGTAATTAACCTTACTTTTAAATCCTTCTTTTGCCTAATCATAATTGATTATGATAGATTTAAACAAGAAAAAATAGCATCTTTATGTTAAATGTAAAATGCCTCATCTTTTGCAGGTTGCTGACTTACGGTCGTATTATACTAAAATAGGCCGCAGATTGTCTCAGCTGCTTGGCAGCTTCGGTCGTTGACACTTGCTCATAGCACTCCACTCCGCTTCGTCTGCGAGTCAATCTGCTGATTCTAATATTATATCACAACATTTACCATGATTAAACAAATTTATCGAATATTGATTCCAATACATCCGCCGATAAAACCTGTACTGCCAAAAAAAATCCACTTAGGGAGAACGCTCATAACTTGAAAGCCTTCTGAAGCTGTTCCTAGATTTACTGCAAATAAAATAACAAAATAAATGGTTCCTATAATGATTCCATGAAACCAGCCTTTATTTTTTACACTTCTAGAAACGTAAATACTAGCGTATAAAACAGTTAAGAGCAATATAACAAATTCAAATGGATTGACTAGATTGTTATTTAAATCTACAAAGAAAAATACTGTTGTCATAATGACGATTAAAATCAAGGCCAAACCAAAACTGCGAAGTAAACCTTTGAGATATAATTTCAAAAACTCATTATCTACTTGTGAATTCTCTTTCATACACATACCTCCGACCTCTATTTGTTTATTATTTATTATTCAGTGAGGGGAGGTTTTAGAACAACAATCACCTGACTACCTGTTTTTATCATCTTTCTTCCCAACTTGTGGTATAGGCTTTCGAACTAAAATGCTTTTAAGAGCTGACCAGTCAAATGGATATAGTGGCCAGGTGTATTTTTTGTGATCAAAGGACTTTGTGTTGTATATCATGGCTACTATGAGGATGATTCCTATAATAAATCCCCAAACGTCGAATAATCCTGTTAGAATGAGAAGGACAATTCGAAACATTGTCATAGACAGTCCAAACTCTACGCTTGGATTAGCAAAAGTTCCTACGCCAGAAATGACTGTGTATAAGATAGTCTCTGGTATGAACCATCCTACGTCTATGGCAAGATTTCCTATGAGCAAACCACCGATGATTCCCAAGGAAGTTGAGAGGACATTAGGTGTATGAACAGAGGCAATTCTTAAAATACCAAAACCAAACTCTAAAATCAGAAATTGCATAAATATAGAGATTTGACCCATTTCTTTTGGGCCTATAAACTTAAAAGCATCTGGCAAAGATTCCTGATGATTGACTAAAAGAATCCAAATTGGCACAGCAAATAGGGAGAGAAACATACCTATAAAGCGCATCCACCTAAGATATGTTCCTACTACGATATTCTGGTAATAATCTTCAGCGTGTT
>CAZVEI010000089.1:483-3225 GCA_964626295.1 uncultured Alkalibaculum sp. | reverse complement strand
ACAGGTAGCAGTATGACGCTAGGTGATGTATCTACAATAATAGCAATATGCCCTTCCATAAGATGGGCTGCTACTACATCTGGCCTTTCCGTATACTTTACTTGAGGAAGTGGATTATACCACTTTGAATCCACTAATAATTCAACTAAAGTTTTCTCAGCCATTACTAGAGCATCAACCCTAATGTTTTCGATTTTTTTCTTGATTTTATCAAGCAAACCAAGATCTACTAAATCATCAATATACCCAATGACTACGTCGGTCTTTGAGCGCGTACCTACTTGTTGAATTTCAAAGTACAATTTAGGATCTCTTACACGCCTTCGTATTAAAGCTGTATTAAAGATGACGGTCTCTACAAAACTGTCTTTTGCTCCCCTTGTGACTTTTTCTGTCTCTGGTTCCTGAGGCCCTCTAACGGGGTAGGTTCTAGCATCTATAATAATTCCTTCCATTTCACCATCTATAATCAAAGCTAATGCCCCTGAAAGTACAGACAACTGCATTTGTTCTAAATCCGTAAAAGTATCTACTTCTATATATGCGATATTTTTATTTAAGAGGTTTTTAATGACATCTTTTTTTAAATCCTCTTTTTCTAATTGCTGTAGAGTATTAAGGATATAGTACATAATATCGTCTTTTGCAAATCCATCTATAAAGAAGATACAGGATTCTTTCTCTGCAATAGATAATTCCCTTGCGATAATATCAAAGCTTTTTTCGATTCCAAGAACGTCCTTTATAAAACGCATATTTTCATTGAAATTTCTCTGTAATTTCATAGACCCAACTCCTACCTAACGAATAGAAGTATCATGCCCGCCTTAAAAAGGTTTTATGCTAAAAGCTTCAGCCAAAAAGAAAAAGACAAAGCTAATTCTTTGTCTTTACTCATCTTTATCTGATTTTTTTGGATCTGCTTCTGCTTCTCTTACTACCTCTGCTACTGCAACTTTAGTAATTTCTACTTTTACGTTGTCTGGTTTTAATTCAATTACTACGATATTTTCTTTAAAACCTACTACTTTTCCGTGGAAGCCTCCTACTGTTACTATTCGGTCTCCCTTTTTCAGATTGTTTCTCATCTCTTGTATTTTCTTTTGTTGTTTATTTTGTGGTCGTATCATAAAGAAATACATAAATACAAATACGAGAACTAATGGAAGAAAAGCACTAATTTGTTGCCCTGTCATATATTTTCGCTCCTTTTTTGTCTAATAGTATTATTATACATGAAATATTTAGCAATATCCATATTTCTTAAAAAATTCCTCTTTAAAGTCTAAAAGGCGGTCTTCTTCTATGGCTAATCGGACGTTTTTCATTAAGTTTAAAGAAAAATATAGATTATGATAGGTAAGCAGTCTCGCCCCTAATATTTCTCCTGCTTTAATGAGATGTCTTAAATAAGCTCTTGTGTAATTTTTACATACATAACAATCACACTCGTGATCAAGAGGCGTAAAATCCTCCATGTATTTTGCATTTCGAATGACTACCCTTCCACTACTTGTCATCGCTGTTCCATTTCGTGCAATTCGGGTCTGTAGTACGCAGTCAAACATATCTATTCCTCGAATAACCCCTTCTAGTAAGGCATCTGGACTTCCTACACCCATCAAATACCTTGGCTTATCTTTTGGAAGAAGTGGGGTGGTGTATTCAAGCATTTCATACATAAGATCTTTTGGCTCTCCAACACTAAGCCCTCCAATAGAGTATCCTGGAAAGTCGATTTCTAACATCTCTTTTACACTTTTCTCTCTTAAATCTCTGTACATTCCACCTTGGATAATGCCAAATAGGGCTTGTTTTTCCGTATTATTATGAGCGTCCTTACATCTCTTAGCCCATCTTATGGTTCGATCTAGAGAATCCCTTGTATACTCATAAGTGGCCGGATAAGGAGCGCATTCGTCAAAGCACATAATGATATCTGCTCCCAGGGCGTTTTGTATTTCCATAACCTTTTCTGGGGACAAGAAGTGTTTAGAACCATCTAAATGAGATTGAAAGGTTACCCCTTCTTCTTTAATCTTTCTAAGTTCTCCTAAACTAAACACCTGAAATCCACCACTATCTGTCAAAATAGGTTTGTCCCAATTCATAAACTGGTGTAAACCCCCCGCTTTTTTAACCAGCTCATGACCTGGTCTTAGGTATAGGTGATAAGTATTGGATAAAATAATCTGTGAGCCTATTTCCTTTAATTCTTCTGGGGTCATAGACTTAACTGTAGCCTGTGTGCCTACAGGCATAAATATTGGCGTCTCAATAGTACCATGTGGCGTATGCAGCCTCCCACGCCTAGCACCCGTTTGCTTGCATTCTTTTATTAATTCGTATTTTATTGCTCCCATAATACCTCCATGTTATATGTTCTAAGTAAAAGCGAAAAATTCAGGTCTAAGATCCTTCGCTGCGCCCCAGGATGACCAGAACAGTTAGTCTAGATCGGGCCCTGCGGGTCTTTCTTTAAGTGCCAGAGGCACTTTTTTAACCCTAGCTACTGCTTTTGTCATCCTTGAGGCTTTAGCCGAAAAATCTTTCTTCCCATTACCTCGCCTAAAGGCGAGCTTGCTTTTTTCTGCTTTCAGCTTTCCACCTTTAAGGTTTTACTTACCACCTTACCCCTTAATGCTTACCACCTTAAACAATAATCATCGAATCCCCAAAGCTAAAGAATCGATACCCCTCGTCTACTGCTTCTTTATAAGCCTTCATTATGAAGTCCTTTGA
>CAZVEI010000089.1:0-473 GCA_964626295.1 uncultured Alkalibaculum sp. | reverse complement strand
CATAAGGGTGGATTCTGGTAGGTGAAAGTTTGTGATCATTCTATCTACTACATTAAAAGCATATCCTGGATAAATGAATATATCTGTCCATCCTGAAGACTCTTGTAAAGGATATGACTTTTGAGCAACTGTTTCTAAAGTGCGCACAGAAGTAGTTCCTACAGCGATTACTTTGTTTCCTCTTGTCTTCGTCTCGTTGATGATATCTGCTGTCTCTTGACTTAAAACATAATACTCTGAGTGCATTTCATGATCTTCTACATTATCTACTTTTACTGGTCTAAAGGTTCCTAAACCAACATGTAAGGTTACATATACGATATTGATTCCCTTTTGACGGATTTCTTCAAGAAGCTCCTCTGTAAAATGCAACCCTGCAGTTGGCGCAGCAGCGGAACCATTTACTTTAGAGTAGACTGTCTGATATCTTTCCTTGTCTTCTAGCTTTTCCTTAATATATGGTGGAAGAGGCA
>CAZVEI010000088.1:0-7020 GCA_964626295.1 uncultured Alkalibaculum sp. | reverse complement strand
ATGTCTGAATCAAATAAAATACTGTCTTGCATTACATTTTACGGAAACTCAAGAAAAAATTATTTACTAACATCTCCTAAAGTTCAGTCCTTCCCGCTACTAGGTGGCTTCGGGACTTTCACCCGTTAGATTGCGCCCATGCTGGCCGCACAAGAAAAGCCAACCCGTCTTTTAGACAGTTGGCTTTTTCTCTTGATAGTAAAAAACAATATGTAGTTCCTTAAAAGTTGACGTTATGCATTAAACTTAATCTTTTTCCAACTTACCAACATTCCAGCCTAATTAAATATAAGACAACACATCTGCCTTGGTTACAATGCCCTTTAAGGTTCCATCTTCATCGACTACACCTATTGGGTATTTGGTTTCGGCAGCCATGGGTATGATGTCTGTCAGTAAGACGTCAGGGGTAGTTATTTCAATGTCTTTTATTAAAACATCCGATATGGTGAGGCCTTCTTTGTTGGCCCTCATAGCGTCGTCTATAGTGACTACTCCTTGTAAAATCATTTTGTCTTTAACCACATATGCAGTGGAAACCTTGTTTGATCTCATGACTTTCATTGCATAGGCTGGTGTATCTTTTAAGCGCACAATGCTGTCAGGGGTAGACATGACGTTTATGGCTGAAATGACTTGAGTTTTATCTGCACTGTCTATAAATTGAGTTACATATTCATCTTTCGGATTCGCACTCATTTCCTCAGGAGTATCTACTTGGATCACTTCTCCGTCTTTCATAATAGCTACCTTGTCGCCTAATTTAAAAGCTTCATTGATATCGTGAGTGATAAAGATAATGGTCTTATCTAATTTCTTTTGTATAGATAATAATTCAAATTGCATATCTTTTCGCACCAAAGGATCTAATGCAGAAAAAGGCTCATCCATCAGAAGGATTTCAGCATCGCTAGCGAGAGCTCTTGCAATCCCTACTCTTTGCTTCATACCACCAGACAAGCTGGTTATAGGCTCATTCTCATAGCCTTCTAATCCTACCATCTCGATCATTTCCATTGCTTTTTTGCGGCGCTCTTCCTTAGGTACTCCCTTTACTTCTAATCCATAGGCTACATTTTCTAGGACATTTCTATGAGACATTAACCCAAAGTTTTGAAATACCATAGATATTTTGTTACGTCTATATTCGATTAACTCTTTTTTGCTAAATTTACTGATATTTTTTCCTTCAAGGTAAATATCGCCTTTTGTTGGCTTATTAAGCATATTAAAACACCTTACTAAGGTAGACTTACCAGAGCCAGATAGACCGATAATGACAAAAGTTTCCCCTCTTTTAATATCTAAAGATACATCCCAAAGGGCTATGTTTACACCAGTTTTTTTATATATTTCATTTTTATCTGCTCCACTTTGCTTTAATTTCAAAACTTTGCCCTTTTCAGCACCGTAAAGCTTATATAATTTTTTAACACTTAATATATTCTCATTACCTGTCATTAGAGTTCACCTCACTCTTTTTCACTAGACCTTGGGTTATTCTATCAAGTATCACAGCTAAAATTACTACAGATATACCTGATACAAGACCTCTACCTATCTCAACACGGTTTACACTGATCAAGACTTCCATACCAAGACCTGTAGCCCCAATCATAGATGTAGTGACGACCATACTCATAGCCATCATGATGGTTTGATTGACACCAGTCATAATTGTAGGCAATGCTTGCGGAATTTGCACCTTTATTAATGATTGTAACCTTGTGGAGCCAAAGGCAATGCTTGCTTCTACAACTTCTTTGTCAATTTGCTTTATTCCGTGGCTCGTCATCCTAATCACGGGGACGATAGCGTAAATTGTCGTTGCGATTACTGCCGGGGGTTTGCCAAGTCCAAAGAATAGCAAAGCTGGTATTAAGTATACAAATACCGGCATAGTCTGCATAGTATCTAAAATAGGACGAACAATTCGGTCGACTCTATCACTCATTGAAACGAGAACTCCTAAAGGGAATCCTAAGAGCAAAGAGATAAAGACGGACGCAGTGACGATGGACAAGGTTTCATTCATAAGGCTCCATAAGCCTAAAAGTCCTACGAACAATAGTAAGACAGCATACAGAATTCCTTTTCTCACATTACCTGTTACCTTCCATCCTGCGAAAAACACGAGCGAAATAAATACAAACCATGGAATACTACTTAATACGAAGTAAATACCATTGACAAAATTACTTAATGCCCCACGAATAGCATTAAATATATCATCGTATTCAACACTAAAAGCCCTTACAGATTGATCAATCGCATTTAAATCTAGTGGAATTCGAAATGGTATTTCTTTTAACCATCCTACGGATGAGACTGCGCTACTATCATTAAGAGACGCCCTTAAAGAAGCAGCATCTTCTTTATTTAACCATTCATCGACGAATTCATCGTGCTCCTGTAAAAACCATTTAGCCGTTTCTTTGTAGTTTGCTCCAGTTTCTTGCATATAGGCTAAGGCTTCTGAGGTTAATGTACTTGAAGTTTCGTAGTTACTTAAAAACTCTACCATTTCTGGGTTATTGTCGTAAAATTCATTGCTCACACCTACAGTTACATTTACAGCTGGGAGTGCTGTCTTTCCTTCATTATAGGTAGCTGGATCATAGGGCTCATCTTGTAATAAGACCATATCATACATACCCATAAGCCAGGTTGGCTCCCAGTAATAGGCCACAATGGGTTCTCCTCTATCGTAGGCTCTAGTGATGGCAGATGCTAAAGCGGAATCAGAGCCTGGCCTAAAATAAATAAAATTTTCATCTAGGCCATAATGTAAAAATTTATTATACAAGATTTTGTCTACTTCCCAGCCTGGAATACCGCCATAGATTCGGCCTTTACCTTGTGATTCTATATCAGGAAATACATCAGGATACTTTTTTAAATCTTCTACTGTCTTTAAATCAGGTGCACTGGGCTCAATTCCTCTTGTCTTATCCCCTTCGATAACGTATCTCGGCACATAAAAACCTTGATAATTGTCATTAAAATTGACACCTAAATCTTTTAATTTGTCCGCTGCTACATCTTCATCGTAGGTGGCTAGATTGCTTGTCCACTCTTCCATATGGACATCTATTTCACCGTTCATTAATCCTTCGTGAAGCACAGTAGAGGAACCTGGAACCTCTCTCCAGGAGTATCCATAAAGCTCCTCTGCTATAAAACCAGCTACTGCATTGTGAAATTTTATGCTGTCCCAACCTGCATCAGCAAATGCAATCTCTTTATTAGCAGTATCTGCATAACCTACTGAAAGAGAACACATCAGTGCTACTAATAATAAAACAAATACTACTTTTCCCTTATTTTTTATTCTTCTCATTTTTTCACCTTCCTCTTATTTTTTGTTTAAATAAATGAGTGGGGGTACTCTGTTGAAACAAAAAATAGGCACAAAAAAACTATGGTAGTCCAAAGTGGAGCCCATAGCTTCATAGAATTATAAGCGTACTACAACTCCCCTTTACGCATACGAGGTTAGCTGTCGGGTTAGGGATAAAGGGTAACCCATCCTAAAAAGGATTCACCCCAAAAACTTGGTTCCCCCGCTTCTACATGTAGAATTAAGCGTGTAAAATTTATTTAAATATTATATTAATTATTAGTATACCACTATACATTATATATTTCAAATTTTGTTTAATATACTAAAAAATCTGCACTCCTTTTTTCTGAAGTGCAGATTTTCTTTGAAAATCTTATTTATTATTGTAAATCTTCAATGGAATCAATTTCCATATATTCTGGTACTACTAATCCATTTTTTGTTCCCGTAAGATTTGACCCAAGATCTACAAGGTCTTCCTTATAAGCATTATAATATTCTATTTGGGTGCTTGGAAGCCAAGCGCCTACCATTGCGTCGGAACTGCCATTAGAAACTCCGGCGTACATTGGTCCAACTTCTACTTGAGTTAAGGATACATCATAACCGTTTTGTTCCAGTACCTTTCCAACTATATTTGTACTGGCGATCTCTGTATCCCAGGCTACATAAACTAGGTCAATACTTTCACTATTTGCCTTTTTTGCACCGTCTACCCACTCTGCCACCTTATCAGGATTCTCTTCAATCCATTTCTCGGCTGCTTCTTCTGCACTCATACCACTTGAAATGTAAGCCATAACATCTTCTAGATCCTTTGGTTCCCAAGAGAACTGATCGAAGATTTTATATGCGCCAGGTGCATCCTCCTCAAGACCCTTTCGAACAAAGGTATGAATATCTTCTGTGCCGCCAAAAGAACCTTGTGGATCATCTAAATATTTCAGATTAAAAGAAGAGAACATCCAGTGTGGGGACCAGCCTGTTACGATAATTGGTTTTTTTGCATCATATGCTTTTTTAAGCTCCGTTATCATAGCAGCAGAAGAGCCTTCTACAAGATCCCACGCATCTAATCCGTAATCTTCTATAGTATTTCTCGCTTGTCCCATGATTCCTGCACCTGGTTCAATACCAATAATTTCATACTCCAACGCAACTCCAATGCTGTTTTGATTTTGAATTGCTAAAGCATCATCCTCTGTAGGAATCGCTAATACAATAGACGTACCGACAACGAGTAGAGCCAAGATTGAAAAAACTATTTTGGGTTTTACAATGAGCTTATAAGCTGGGTTACGCAAGTTTTGTGTAATTCGGTCGAGAATGATTGCTATAAAAACAATGGACAATCCAGCTTCAAAGCCTCGTCCAACGTCAATTTGACTGACCGCTCGATACACATCTGCTCCAAGCCCAGGTGCTCCAACTAGTGAAGCCGTTACTACCATAGATAGAGCTAGCATAATACTTTGGTTCACTCCTGCCATAATTGTGGGCATAGCTAAAGGCAATTGGATTTTAAAGAGTTTCTGACTTCTGCTTGAACCAAAAGCATCTGCAGCTTCAATTAAATCTTTAGACACCTCGTCAATCCCAAGATTGGTCATACGAATGGTTGGGGCAATTGCAAAAATAAAGGATGCAATAATACCCGGAACAACGCCAATTCCAAAGAATAAAATAGATGGTATTAAGTATACAAAGGCAGGCATTGTCTGCATAAAGTCAAGAATAGGTGTAACAATTCTATTTACGGTTTTGCGCTGAGCGCACCATATTCCTACTGGAATACCCACAACAATCGTCAATAATCCAGATACTAAGACAATGGCCAAGGTTTGAATACTTGACTCCCAATAGCCGAGATTTTCAATTAAAAGCAGACTCAATAAGGCAAAAAGGCCTAGCTTCCATTTGCTTGTATAAGTAACTAAGAGAGCAAGGACAATTATTAAGACAATAGGAGGTCCTACGCTTAAGATAGCAACAATAGCATCTAATAGACCCTCAATAGAATTGGTTAAAAACGTAAAAAGGTCAGCAAAAGCGACGGTTACCCACTGTACCACGGCATTGATCCATTCACCTAATGGAATTTTTGGTATATTCATCATATTATCGATCACTCTCCAAATCATTCAAAGAATCTTTGTTTCCCGCTAAAGCACCTACAACAGCTCCACGGATTACAACTCCTTTTAGTCGGTTTTCTGTATCTACAACAGATATAGGTAAACTAGAGGTAGCCATCTCATCCATAAAATCGCCAATCAGAGTATCTTCTAAAACGATCGGAATATCCGTTATCATGGCTTCTGAAATGGTTTGTTTTGAGTCAATAGCTTTTTTTGCTATTTCTGCAGTTAAAGCACCTAATAACTTTTGATGTCGGTCTACAATAAATATACTTGAATAACCTTGCTTACGCATAATTTCTAGGGCTACTCTTGGGCCTCTGTCTACTCTGATCTTTTCAGCTCGCTTCATAACATGTGAGGCTGTCAATACTTTTGATAAATCTACATCCTCTACGAATTTTTCAACAAATGCATTCGCAGGGTTGATCATGATCTCTTCAGGAGTTCCTAACTGAATAATACTACCATCTTTCATTAAGGCAATGCGGTCACCTATTCGCAAAGCTTCATCTAGATCGTGAGTAATAAAAATAATTGTCTTCTTGTACTGCTCTTGAATTTCAATTAATTCATCTTGCATATCTTTACGAATTAAGGGATCTAAGGCGCTAAAAGCTTCATCCATGAGGATAATATCTGTGTCGCTTGCAAGAGCACGAGCAAGACCTACCCTCTGTTGCATTCCTCCACTTAACTGTGATGGAAGCTGATGCTCGTAACCCTTTAAGCCAACGGCTTCAAGGGCCTTCATTGCCTTTTCTTTTCGCTCTTCGGGATCTACCTTCTTAATTTCAAGGCCATACTCTGCATTTTCTAGTATTGTTTTGTGTGGAAATAGTGCAAAGTTTTGAAAGACCATGCTAATCCTCTTTTGTCTGATTTCTCTTAGCCTGGCTTCGTCCATTTTGACGATATCTTCACCCTTTATTAAAATCTCACCAATAGTTAGATCAATTAATCGATTGAACATTCGAATTAAGGTAGACTTACCACTTCCTGACAAACCCATAATTACAAAAATTTCACCTGGGTAAATTTTGAAGCTAACGTTATTTACACCAACAGTCTGGCCTGTTTCCTTTAAAATTTCTTTCTTTGACTTACCTTCCTTTAGTAAATCAATTGCTGCCTTAGGAGATTTTCCAAAAATCTTCGAGACATTTCTGACTTCTACGTACGGTTCCATCAAATCACCTCTTATTATCAATTTTTGCTCTACTTATTGTTTCCCACTTCTTTCTATGTATGACGGTAAAGACTCATAAGACCTAAGAGAAAAAACAAACGCAAAAAGATCCACACAGGATGGTTTTTTTTACTTCATTTCTCTGTAGGAATGTATACTATTTAAAAATGAGAAATTAAATGAATAGAGACTTTCTAAATAAATAAATAAGTTGGGGGATATCATGCTGAGACAAAAAATGAGCACAAAAAGAACTATGGAGTCCCATAGTTCTACAATGTTTAAAACCATATTAAACTCCCCTTTACGCATACGAGGTTAGCTGTCGGGTTAGGGATAAAGGGTAACCC
>CAZVEI010000087.1:0-7099 GCA_964626295.1 uncultured Alkalibaculum sp. | reverse complement strand
CCCTACATGCTAACTATTAAAAGTAATATAAAATGAAAAAAGGAACGACAAAACGCCGCTCCATACAAATACCTGCCTTTTACAACTGTTTAACCATCGTTTACCTATAGTTCAACTACCGTTCAACGATGGTTCCCCTCACTGGTTAATAATATAGCCAATCTCTACATTAAGCTCACTAAATATAGCAAAAGTTTTCTTTTGAAACTCGTCAATGGCATTTCGGTATTCTTTCATTTCTTTTGTCATGAGAAGCCCTTGGTATTCTTTTGTAAGAGAGGTCATTAAAGACTGCTTTTTTTCTGGAGATGCATTCATATTGGCAATCTTTACTTGTTTTGCTTCGTAGTTTTTTACCAAATTTCCTAATTTAGGGTGGGTGCGAAGCTCCCTTCTCTTTTTACTCATTAGTTGGTATTCCTTTGTTTCCATCAATTCTTTTGCCATTGCTTTTCCAATCGCTTTAACGCTCATAAAATCCCTCCTATGCTATTTCTTTATTGTATTAAATAAGCCTAAAATGGGTTCCTATATCAGTCCTTTTCAAGGATAAAGAAGTAGAGTTTTGGGCAAGAATATTCATTAGTAGTATAGGGAAAACAAGGAATTTACCTTGAAAATATCTAGGCTAGCTTATTCAGGTATGCTATAATGAAAGCAAAGAACGAAAAGGAGAATGAAAATGTCAAATTCTCATATGGATGCCTATTTGTTTTGTATACATTGCGATAAAGAAACGAAACATACGATTCACTATAAGAGCAATAAGATTAATATGATTAAATGTACTAGTTGTGGTGTAGAGGTAAAAATAGATCAAGATTATGTACAAAAGCATTTTAAAGAAGAATTTGTTCATAGAGTTTTGACAAAACCTGCTAGAATGACAAAAGAAATGGAAGCAGATTTAACTGGATTTTTAAGGAGTTTGCCATTTCGAGTAGTGACAAAACCCTTTAGGGTATATAAGGAATTTAAAGAATAGTATAGTGCTTCGCCCAATGAACAATTAAAAATCAAGAGTTTACAATTAAGATAAAGCCTTATAGGCTTTTTATGAAGAGATTTAAGTGGTCTTTGTCAGGCTGTACTTTTGTAAAGGTTTATAATGTTGACAAGTTACCAAGAGAATCAAAAGGAGTTTTATATGCGAATAGGGATAGGATACGATGTTCATAAATTAGTAGAAGGTCGAGATTTGATTATAGGTGGGGTGAAAATTTCTTATTGCAAAGGATTATTAGGTCATTCAGATGCAGATGTATTAATACACGCAATTATGGATGCCATTTTAGGCGCACTTAGCGTAGGCGATATTGGTAAACATTTTCCTGATACAGACCCGAAATATAAGGGCGCAAATAGTATGGAGCTACTTGAGCATGTATATAAATTAATGATAGATCATTCCTACACCATAGGAAATATCGATGGAATTATAGTAGCGCAAAAACCCAAGATGGCCCCTCACATAGAAACTATGAGAAAAAACATTGCAAGAGCCCTTCAAATGCCAAAAGAAGATGTAAATATAAAAGCTACTACAGAAGAAGGGCTAGGCTTTACGGGAAGAGAAGAAGGTATAGCGAGCCAAGTGGCAGTAATTCTTAAGCTGAAAGCTTAACTTAGAACTAAATTAAGGAGCGAGAAATGAAATTATATAACACAATTCACCAACAGAAAGAAGAATTTAAGCCTATTGAAGAAAATAAGGTGAAAATGTACGTATGTGGGCCTACAGTTTATAACTTTTTTCATATTGGGAATGCTAGGCCTTTTATTATTTTTGATGTCTTGAGACGATATTTTGAGTATATAGGATATGAAGTGACTTATGTACAAAATTTTACAGATGTAGATGACAAGATTATCAACAAAGCCATTGAAGAAGGTGTTGATGCATCTGAAATCTCTAAAAGGTATATAGACGAGTACTTTATAGATGCAGATGGCTTAGGAATTAAAAGGGCAACTATGCATCCTAAAGTAAGTGAAAACATGGACGCCATTATTTCCTTTATCGAAAAATTAGTGGATAAGGGTCTAGCCTATAATGTAGATGGAAATGTATATTACAGGGTAAACAAATTTGAAGGCTATGGTAAATTGTCTAAACAGTCTATTGAAGACTTAGAACAAGGTGCTAGAATCACTATTAATGAAGAAAAAGAAGACCCTCTTGACTTTGCACTATGGAAAAAGGAAAAGCTGGGAGAACCTTCATGGAAAAGTCCATGGGGTATGGGGAGACCTGGCTGGCATATAGAGTGTACAGCTATGAGCCAAAAGTATTTAGGTGAGACCATAGATATTCACGGCGGAGGGCAAGACCTTATTTTCCCCCATCATGAAAATGAAATAGCTCAATCTGAAGGTGTCACTGGAAAACCCTTTGCAAAGTATTGGATTCATAATGGTTATATCAACATAAACAACGAAAAAATGTCAAAATCTAAGGGGAATTTCTTCACAGTTCGAGATATTTCCCGGGAAATCGACTTAGAAGTAGTCCGTTTTTTCATGTTAAGCGCTCATTATCGACATCCTATTAACTTTAGTAAAGATTTGTTAGAACAATCTAGCACAGCATTAAATAGATTATATAATACAAGAGATAATTTATTGTTCTTATTTGATAAAGCAAAAGAAGGCAACAATAAAATAGAGTCTTGGGCTTTAGAGCTGACAAAATATAAAAAAGCTTTTAAAGAAGCTATGGAAGATGATATTAATACTGCTGATGCTATTTCAGTGATTTTCGAATTGATTAGAGAAATTAATTCAAATGTTAATGAAAAGAGCAACAAAGCGATAATAAAGGCTTCATTAGAACTTTTTACAGAGCTGACAGGAGTTTTAGGGGTTGTAAGAAAAAAAGAAGAAAAGCTGCTAGATGTTGAAATTGAAGAAATGATAGAGAGAAGGCAAATCGCTCGAAGCCAAAAGGAGTTTGCTTTGTCCGATCAGATACGGGATGAATTAAAAGAAAAAGGCATCGTTTTAGAAGATACAAGAGAAGGTGTAAAGTGGAAGAGAATTTAGCAAATCAAGATGTTTTTGAGCTGTTTTCAAAGAACCTTTCATTGGCAGAGGTTAAGGTTATGAATCCACTTACCTTAGCCTATATAGGCGATGCAATATATGAAATCTACATCAGAAAATACTTAATTCTAAAGCACCCTCTCAAGGTAAACGAACTAAATAAAAAGTGCGTAAAGTTTGTAAAGGCTACCGCACAGAAAAATGTCGTAACAAGTATAGAAGGAGAACTGACAGAAGAAGAAATACGCATGGTAAAAAGAGGTAGAAATTCCTCTCCAAAAACCGTTCCCAAGCATACCCAATTAATCGACTATAAGTTAGCCACAGGCTTCGAAGCCTTGCTAGGCTACTTGTACTTACTTGGTGATCAAGAACGACTTGAATATATTATAGAAAAAGGAATTAAAATAACGTTAGCTGATAGCTAGCGTTTTTTTAATTTGTATAAATAAGACAATTAAACATAAAATAACCCTGAAATTTCAAACACATAAGTGTTAGTGCTTTAAATATGTAGGAGGTTCATTATGAAAGTTAGGAAGAAAAAGCAAATTACTCTATTATTTACTTTAGCTGTTCTCGCTTTTCTATTTGTACAAGGATCTGTATTAGCGCAAGATGTGATTTATTATGGAAGCGATCCCGATGCAGTTGGAAAAGTTCAAAGAAAATTAAAAGAGTGGGGTTATTATGATCACGGTATTGATGGATATTATGGCTGGAAAACGGAAGAAGCAGTGAAGAATTTTCAGAAAAAAAATGGTTTAAATGTAGACGGAATGTGTGGTTCTGATACATTAAAGGAATTAGGTTTGGGTAATCTAGTCAGTCAAAGTAGAAGCACCTCTTCTCAAAAGAAGGCGAGTGGAAATAGAAGTGAAGCTCGCCTATTGGCACAATGTATTAATGGCGAAGCCAGAGGAGAACCTTATATGGGTCAAGTTGCAGTAGCAGCAGTTATTTTAAATCGAGTAAATAATTCAGAATTCCCTAATAGCATAAGCGGTGTGATCTATCAGCCAGGGGCATTTGATGCCGTTGCAGACGGTCAAATAAACCTAGAGCCTTCACAGTCATCTGTTAAAGCTGCAAATGATGCCTTAGCTGGATGGGATCCCTCTGGTGGGGCTATATACTATTATAACCCAGTAACGTCTACGAATAAATGGATTTTATCTAGACGGATTATTGCGGAAATTGGAAAGCATGTATTTTGTCAATAAGGGAGGATATCTATGAAAAATAAAAATATAATGGTCGGTGTTCTCCTAGTAGCATTAATAGGTATTGGAATATTTGGCTATCAACAAAGGCAGGAGACCATAAGCTACCGAACAAAATTAGAAAATAACTATCAGTATGATTTTCAATCTTTGCTAAGCACTGTTAAAAATATAGAAACAAATATGTCAAAGGCTATAGTTAGTTCATCTCACTCTATGTCTGTTGAATTGTTAGCAGAAGTTTGGAGGCAGTCCGATTTAGCCCAAACCCATTTAAACAATTTGCCTTTTACTCACTCTACGTTAAAGGATACAGCTAAGTTTTTAAACCAAGTAGGAGACTTTTCCTATGCAATGGCAAAAATCCACATGGACGGTGGAACATTAACAAAGGAACAGCGAAATGGTTTCCAAAGGTTAAATAACAGTTGTAGTTATTTATCTCAGCAATTGCAAGAGATGAATGAGAGCGTCACATCAGGCGAGATTAAATTTGCACAGGGCTCTAGAGAAGGAAACGAAAGAGATTTAGATGAAACAGCAGAAAACCTAATCACAAAAGGCTTTACAACGGTTCAAAAGGAACTAGTAAATTACCCTAGATTAATATATGATGGACCTTTTTCGGATCACATTTCAGAAATCGAACCTAAGTGGATAGAAGGGGAAGAAATCACAATAGAAGAAGGTCAAAAAAAAGCGACCGAGTTTATTGGCAGTGAAAATGTCGAAAAAGTAGAAAGCTCTGGTGTAATTGAGGGCGTCATTAAAGCGTATAAGTACAATATTAAAATAAAAGACCAAGAAGAGGCCGCATATGTAGAAATTACACAAAAGGGTGGACATGTGCTTAAAGCAATGATGAACAGAATACCTGAAGAGCAAAAATTATCTATGAAAGAAGCTCAAAAGAAGGCAGATGAGTTTTTAAAAGAGAAAGGATACAAGAATATGGAGAACTCCTATTACCAGAAATACAGCGATGTAGGCGTATTTAATTACGCTTATACACAGGGGGACGTCCTTTGTTATCCGGACTTAATTAAAGTTCAAATAGCTCTTGATAATGGCGAGTTTTTAGGAATTGAAGCACAAGGTTTCCACTACGCTCATCACGAAAGAGAAATCGAAAAGCCTACCATTACTATGGAACAAGCAAAAAAGAATCTAATAGAGGGCTTTGAATTAACTAGTGAAAGATTAGCCATTATACCAACAGAATTCAAATCAGAAGTGCTCTGCTACGAATTAAAGGGAACCTACAATTATAAGTGGTTTATCATTTATATTAATGCAAAAACAGGGAAAGAAGAGCAAATACTTCAAATTATAGAAGCAGATGAATCGGTGTTAACACTATAAGGTTGAATGCGTTTTTCAACTATACAACTTAGAACTTTTTCATGTATAATAGATACATCAATACATGAGAGGAAGTAGTAAATGAAAATAGGAATAGTTGGCTTACCGAATGTAGGTAAGAGTACTTTGTTTAATGCAATTACAAAAGCAGGAGCCCAGTCAGCAAATTATCCCTTTTGTACAATTGAACCAAATGTTGGCGTAGTGTCTGTTCCTGATTACAGATTAGATAAATTAGTAGCTTTATATAATAGTGAAAGAATCATACCAACAGCTATTGAGTTCTTTGACATTGCTGGACTAGTAAAGGGAGCTAGTAAAGGTGAAGGTTTAGGCAATAAGTTTTTAGCGAATATTCGTGAAGTAGATGCCATTGCTCACGTAGTAAGGTGTTTTGAAGATACGAATATTATTCACGTAGATGGAAAAGTCGACCCTATTCGGGATGTAGAGACCATCAATCTTGAATTGATTTTTTCGGACCTAGAAGTTTTAGAGAGAAGAATTCAAAAGACATCTAAGAATGCAAAATCAGGCAGTAAAGGTGATAAAGTAGAATTAGAAATTCTTATAAGGATTAAGGAGATTTTAGAAGGAGGCAAGTTTGCCTCTGAAAAGAACTTTGACAAGGAAGAATGGGAAATCATCAAAACCCTTCAACTTCTCACTACAAAACCTGTTCTTTACATTGCAAATGTTTCAGAGGAAGAAGTAGCTGGTGAAGACAATGAAATGGTCAAAGCGTTGAAAGAATACGTTAAAGACGAGGGTGCTGAAGTAATAAAAATTTGTGCTCGCATCGAAGAAGAAATATCTCAGTTTGATCCAGAGGAAAAAGAAGCGTTTTTAGAGGAATTAGGTCTAATGGAGTCTGGATTAGATAAAGTAATCAAATCAGGTTATAAGCTATTAGGTTTAATCACATACCTTACAGCAGGTCCAAAAGAAATAAGAGCATGGACCATTACAGAGGGAACAAAAGCCCCAGGAGCTGCTGGGAAAATTCACACAGATTTTGAAAGAGGATTTATCCGAGCAGAAATTACCCCATACGAAAAGCTAGTTGAAGCAGGTTCCGACGTAAAAGCAAGAGAACTAGGCTGGACTAGAGTAGAGGGTAAAGAATACGAAGTAAAAGATGGAGATGTGATTCTTTTCCGATTTAATGTCTAGTCTGAAATGTGAGCGGGAAGATGTTAGAGTCGAACCCCTAGGGTAAAAGAAGCTACCAGCAATAAGGATTTATTATTGCTGATAGCTTTTTTACTAACATAATAATTTAACAATGGTTAAATGCTAGTTAAACGATCACTAAATGCATTTTCACTCAAAAGGTGAGGTGAATAGCTTTCTATTCTATCATAACGAGCTTGGCACATTCCAACTAATAAAAAATTACCATCTAAAGTTAAGGTGCCTATTTTTATTGTCCAACACATCCCACAACTTCTATGGGCAAGTGCCAACGACCG
>CAZVEI010000086.1:0-7104 GCA_964626295.1 uncultured Alkalibaculum sp. | reverse complement strand
ACATGGTTGCCATATTAGGATGAATCATCCCTGAACCCTTAGCCATACCGCCAATGTGTACCTCTTTCCCACCAATCTCAAATTTAACAGAGATGGTCTTCATAGTTGTATCCGTAGTCATAATAGACTCTGCCGCATTGACGCCAGATGTGATGTCATTATCTACTTTAGGATATAATTCTCCAATGCCCTTGACGATTTTTTCAATAGGCATAGGAACGCCGATGACGCCAGTAGAAGCTACTAAAATCTCTTTCTCTTTGATCCCCATTAAATCAGCCATTGTCTGAGCCATTGTTCGAGTATCTTCTAGTCCTTTTTTTCCCGTGCAAGAGTTGGCATTGCCGCTATTTACAACTAATCCCTTTATAGTGGAGTAATTTTCATAAATATCATAATTCCATAGAACAGGAGCTGCTTTTACTTTATTCGTAGTAAATGCCGCCGCTACGTTACAAGGAGCCTCACTGACTAAAATAGCCAAATCCTTTTTCTTCTTCTTAAGGCCGATAAATTTTCCTCCTGCCTTAAACCCTTTAGGTGCAATAATTCCACCCTCTATTATATTCATGTTTTCACGCTTCTTTCATCATAGTTTATTTTTCATCTTATATAAATCTATACCCTGAATTTGAGTTTCTAATTTCGGAATAAGGTTGCAAGGTGGTCAGGTGGTCAGCAAAACAACAACAACAACTCGCGAAATCTTTTTGTCTTTACAATCTTAAAACCAGCTACGATATATTTTTTCCTAACTACCTAATCACCTCAATACGATCCAACCACCAATGGTGGCTTTCATGGTTTTGCTGACCACCTTATTAGATTGGGAACAACGGCACATAATCCAACCCAGTTTTTTCTTCCCATCCGAACAGAAGATTCATATTCTGTACGGCTTGGCCGGCGGCGCCTTTTACTAGATTATCTATTGCTCCGATGACAATTAAAGTATTTGTCCTAGAGTCTATATTTAAACCAATATCGCAATAATTTGATCCTTTTACCCATCTTGTCTCTGGGTTTTTACCCTTTGGCAGCAACCTTACAAAGTTCTCCTCTTTATAAAATTCTTCGTATATTGAATAGATTTCGTCAATACTCTTTTCTTCCTTTAATCTTACATAGCAAGTAGCTAAAATCCCTCTATTCATAGGAACCAGATGGGGAGTGAATATAAGCCGAATGTCTTCCCCTGCACATTTTGATAATTGCTCTTCTATTTCTGGCGTATGTCTATGGGAAGCTACCTTATAGGCTTTTATGGATTCATTTGCTTCTGTATAGTGAGTGGAAAGATCTAAACCTCTACCTGCTCCAGTTACGCCCGATTTTGCATCGATGACGATGGATTTCTTGTCTATAAATCCTTTATCCATTAAAGGTGCTAGAGACAATATGCTGCAAGTGGTATAACAACCAGGATTGGCAATTATATTCGTCTTTACAATTTCTTTTCTATTTAATTCGCATAACCCGTACACTGCTCTTTCTAATAATGGTATATTTCCGTGTTTTGTATACCAACTTTCGTATACATCTACATCGCTTATTCTAAAGTCTGCACCTAGATCAATAACTTTTACCTTATTTAGCATTTCCTCTGTCACTACATTAGACGCTACCCCATGAGGTAAAGCTAAGAAAATCACATCAACTTCTTCGCTGAGCTTTTCCATATCGTTTTCGGAAAAAGTCAAATCGCTTACTTTTATGTAATTTCCATAGGAATTATCGTATCTTTCATTAATATTGCTTCTAGAGGTAATTGTACTTACATTTACATTAGGATGTTGATATAATAGTCTTATTAACTCTTGACCTGCATAACCTGAAGCACCGACAACTGCCGCTTTAATCATTATGAACACCTTCTTTGTTTTTAATGAATCTATTTTAACATGATTTGCATAAATTTGCATTATTATTATTGCATATTATACAACAATAATGTATAATTATTCAATAGTTATTTGAATTTATTTTGGAGGGAAAAACAATGAAAGAAAAAGTAATCTTAGCCTACTCTGGAGGATTAGATACAACTACTATTATACCTTGGTTAAAGGAAAATTATGATTACGATGTAATCTGTGTTTGTATAGACGTAGGACAAGGACAAGAAATCGACGGTCTTGAAGAAAGAGCTCTTTCTTCTGGAGCAAGCAAATTATATATTGACGATGTAACAGAAGAGTTTGTTCAAAATTACGTTTACCCAACTATGAAAGCAGGAGCAGTTTACGAGGACAAGTACTTACTTGGAACATCTATTGCAAGGCCACTGATCGCTCAGAGATTGGTTCACTACGCATTATTAGAAAATGCTGTTGCTATTTGCCATGGAGCTACAGGAAAGGGAAACGATCAAGTGCGATTTGAGCTTACAATAAATGCCTTGGCTCCTCATTTACAAATCATCGCTCCTTGGAGAATTTGGGACATAAAATCTCGTGAAGATTCTATTAACTACTGCTTAAAACATGACATCAAGTTAAATATGAACAAAGAAACCAGCTACAGTAGGGATCGAAATCTTTGGCATATTAGCCATGAAGGGCTTGAGCTTGAAGATCCATCTATTGAGCCAGATTATTCAAAAATTCTTCAAATGACAAACACTCTTGAAAAAGCTCCTAATGAAGCTGATTACGTAGAAATGGAATTTGAAAAAGGCATCCCTGTAAAGTTAAATGGAAAAGAGTTAAACGGCACAGACATGATTTCTGAATTAAACAAAATCGGCGGAAAACATGCTATAGGCCTCATCGACTTAGTAGAGAACCGAGTTGTAGGCATGAAATCAAGAGGCGTTTATGAAACTCCTGGTGGAACAATTCTTTACAGGGCACATCAAGAATTAGAACATTTATGTTTAGACAAACAAACTTATTCATACAAGCAAACATTAGCTATTAAATACGCAGAGTTGGTTTACAGCGGCGAATGGTTTACTCCACTTCGAGAAGCACTAGAAGCCTTTGTAGACAGCACACAAGAAACTGTAACAGGTGTTGTAAAATTAAAACTTTACAAAGGCAATATGATCTCTGCTGGCGTAACTTCACCTTATTCCCTATACAACGAAGAAATCGCAAGTTTTACAACGGGAGATCTTTACGATCACAAAGATGCAGAAGGCTTTATCCGATTGTTTGGTTTGCCACTTCGTGTAAGGGCGTTAATGAAGGAGAAAAAATAGAAAAGTACCGAAGGTACTTTTCAGGTGGTAAGGTGGTAAGCTTTAAGGTGGTAAGCAAAAACAACTAAGCCACCATTGGTGGCTTAGTTTAAGATTCTTCGCTGCGCTCAAGAATGACTGGGGCAGGAGCTTGGGTCATTACCTCGCCCATAGGCGAGGTTCGGTTTTGCTGACCACCCGACCACCTTACCACCTGACCACCCGACCACCTGACCACCTTAAAAAAATATAAAGGATGTGAACTCCATGAAACTTTGGGGGGGAAGATTTACTAAAGAAACCAGCCAATTGACAGATGATTTCAATTCTTCTATACATTTTGACCATATCCTATACAAGTATGACATAAGTGGTAGCATCGCTCATGCTACTATGTTAGGAAAACAAAATATTATTAGCAGTGAAGAAGCTGCTCTTATTGTAAAAGGATTAAAAGAAATTTTAAAAGATATTGAAGATGGGAAAGTAGCGTTTGATGTATCTGCTGAAGATATTCACATGAATATAGAAAAACTTCTCATCGAAAAAATTGGCGACACAGGCAAAAAGCTTCACACTGGAAGAAGTCGAAATGATCAAGTTGCATTAGACGTAAGAATGTACGTAAAAGATAAGGTTTTATATATAGATGGGTTGCTTCATGAATTACAAGAGGTCATTATACGAATTGCAGAAGACAATATTGACACCATTATGCCTGGTTACACTCATTTACAAAAGGCTCAACCTATCACTTTAGCTCATCACGTGTTAGCTTATTTTGAAATGTTTAAAAGAGACCGTGAGCGATTAATGGACTGTTATAAGAGGACCAATGTACTGCCTTTGGGTGCAGGCGCCCTAGCTACTACTACTTATCCTTTAGATCGTACTTATGTAGCTAGCCTTTTAGATTTTGACGGAATAACCATGAACAGCATTGATTCTGTGTCGGATCGAGATTTTTCTATTGAATTTATGAGTGCAATGTCCCTGATTATGATGCATTTAAGCAGATTTAGCGAAGAGATTATTCTGTGGTGCTCAGATGAATTTAAATTTGTACAATTAGATGACGAGTACAGCACAGGCAGCAGCATTATGCCTCAAAAGAAAAACCCTGATATTGCAGAATTAGTACGTGGAAAAACGGGAAGGGTTTATGGAAACCTACTAGGACTTTTGACTACAATGAAAGGGCTTCCTCTCGCTTACAACAAAGATATGCAAGAGGACAAAGAATCTTTATTTGACAGCGTCAACACCCTATCTATGGCGATTCCTATCTTTGCGAAGATGATTGACACCATGAAGGTCAACAAGGAAAATATGTACCATTCTGCTGGAAAAGGCTTCACCAATGCCACAGATGCAGCAGACTGGTTAGTCAAAAATCAAATCCCCTTTAGGGAAGCTCACGCTATTATCGGAAAGCTAGTCCTTTACGCAATCGACAAAAACAAGACTTTAGAAGAACTTTCCTTAGAAGAATACAAAGAAGTCTCTCCTGTCTTTGATGAAACCATCTACGACAGCATCACCTTAGAGGCTTGCGTGAACAACCGAAAAGTAGACGGCGGCCCATCGCGAGAAAGCGTAGAAAAGGTAATTTTTATTAACAGAAATTATCTTTTGAATAAGAAGAAATAAAAAAATCTCAGCTCAGCTGAGATTTTTTTCATTTCTATTCCATTTCTATCTTATTTCCATTCACAAGCATATCCACTCGATGAATCTTCGCCTTTGGAAATTTTTTAAATACTTTATACTCTTTAATTATATAGTCTAAAAGAAGTTGGGGGTTTAGGTTTTCTATGCTTCCCATACTTAGGATCATGTTCAAATGTGCTTTGCTTCCTGTAACACAATCTAACTCTAGTTTCTTAATATAGGACCGAATGTTCTTTGTGACAAGCTTTCCTTTTTTATTTTTTCTCGTCAATTCTAGAGTATCTTTCTTTAAGATTTCTTCCATTGATTCCCGGATTTCCTTTTCTGTTATACCATCTTCTACAGGAACTTCTACTTTTAAAACCCCTTCTGTAATAACAGAGGCCAAAGATTTTACTGGTTCCTCAAAAATTTTTACAGCTACTATTTCTAAGCCTTTTGGCGTTTGTTGATTTAGTAGTGTTTTTAATTTTTCACTGTCCATAGAAGTGGCAAGTTCTACGTCTAAATACTCCCCTTCACTTGTCATACCTACAGGCATGGCCATAGCATAGGATACTTTTAAATGGGGATTAAATCCTTGAGAAAATGCTACATCTATCCCTGCTCTGTTGAGAAGTCTATGAAAGCTCCTTTGAAAATCTAGATGAGAGATGTATTTGATTTCTTTGCCCTTTGCATATTTAATTCGCGCCAAAGTCATTGCATACCCACCTCCCTGAAAAACTTGTAATACCACAGTTTGAACAATCATCTTTGCAATAGTCTGTAGTAGTCTCTTCAAAAGCCTTTTTCTTCTCTTTTAATAAGAACTCTTTGCTTACACCTGGATCTATTATATCCCAAGGCAATATCTCGCCTTCTCCGCGTTTCGCTTGTGCATAATCTTCTGGGTTAATGCCACATTCTTTAAAGGCTTCCATCCAAGTATCATACTTAAAAATTTCTCTAGTATCGTCAAACTTACATCCCTTTTTCCAGGCTGTATACAGCACTTTTCCAATTCTTCGGTCTCCTCTTGCAAAGACCCCTTCTAAAACGCTTAAACCTGGTTCATGCCAGTTGTAGCTGATCTTTCTGTTTTTAAGCCTAGATTTTAAATAGTTCTGTTTTTCAATAATTTCCTCAATACTGTTTTGCCCTTCCCATTGAAAAGGAGTAAAGGCCTTTGGAACGAAGGAAGAGGTGCTAACAACGATTTTTATATTTCTATTTTTCTTAGGACTTTCTGTTTTATAATACATGTCTAATACTTTTTCTGTTAAATTCGCTATACCTTCAATATCTTCCATCGTTTCAGTAGGTAATCCAATCATAAAGTATAATTTAATGTGACCCCAACCAGCTTCAAATGCTTCTGAAACAGTAGTTAGTAAATCTTCCTCAGTAACCCCTTTATTGATTACATCTCTTAATCTTTGGGTTCCTGCTTCTGGAGCAAAGGTTAAGCCTGACTTTCTGACCTTTTGAAGTTCATCTGCTAATCCAATAGAAAAAGTGTCAATACGCAGGGAAGGTAAACTTACAGAAACCTTTTTTTCCTCGTATTTTTTTAAATACTGAATTAACTGTGGTAATTTTGAATAATCTGTAGTACTTAAAGAAGACAATGAAATTTCATCGTAGCCTGTAGCCTCTAATAGTTTTCTCGCATCTTCTTTTAATCTCTCTGGGCTCTTTTCTCTCATAGGTCGATAAATCATGCCAGCTTGGCAGAATCTACAGCCCCTCGTACAGCCTCTAAATACTTCTAACATAATGCGGTCGTGCACCGTCTGTATATAAGGCAAGATGATTTTATCTGGAAAAGATACCTTGTCTAAATCTTCAATATACCTCTTTTGAACTCTTTCAGGAGCGCCTTCCGCGAGCAATTTCACTTGTGAAATTGCTCCGTCGACCTTGTATTCTACGTCATAAAGAGAAGGAATGTACACGCCCTTTAAGGTCATAAACTTCTTTAAAAGTTCTTTTCTGCTTGCACTTCTATTTTCCTTGTATAAATCTATAATCTCTAAAAGGACTTCTTCCGCCTCACCTACTACTACAATATCTACAAAGTCTGCTAAAGGCTCTGTATTAAAAGCACATGGTCCACCTACTATGACAAAGGGATCCTCTTCTCCTCTATCCTTGCAGTACACAGGAATGCGACCAAGGTCTAACATATTTAATATATTAGAAAAAGACATCTCATACTGTAAAGTAAATCCTACAAAATCAAAATCTGATAGCTTGTCCTTACTTTCAAG